>DFBE01000046.1:6933-19062 GCA_002367275.1 Dehalococcoidia bacterium UBA3088
TGGAAGGGAATATTTTACCCCTCAGATCTTCCTTCTTCGAAGTGGCTCTCCTTCTACACTGAATATTTCTCCACGGTGGAGCTCAACGCTAGCTTTTACCGCTTACCTTCGGAGAGCACCTTTTCCGGATGGCACGATAACACCCCGCGGGGCTTCCTTTTTTCGGTGAAGGTAAGTAGGCTTATCACCCACCTCAAAAAGCTGAAAAATGTTGAACACGAAATGCAGAATTTCATCCTCCGAGCTTCGATGCTGGAGGAAAGGCAGGGCCCTCTTTTGTACCAGCTTCCCCCCAGTATGGTCAAAGACAAGGATAGGCTGGCTCATTTTTGTTCCATCCTGCCCCCCGACCTCAGTCACGTATTTGAGTTCAGACATGAATCCTGGTTTTGCGATTCGGTTTTAGATATCCTAAGGCAGTATAAGATGGGGTTTTGCATCTACGATATGCCCGGGTTTACCACTCCCATCCTCTCCACCGCTGAATTTGCCTACGTTCGTTTCCATGGGAGCGAAGCCATGTATGATAGCTGCTACCAGCAAAGCGAGCTCGAACTTTGGGCCGGACGATTATCCTCCCTCCCTGCCTCCACAACCTACATCTACTTCAATAATGATACCCAGGCCTATGCCGTAAAGAATGCCCTCACTCTTTCCTCTCTCTTAGGACAGCCCCCACCTCCTTTTCCAGGCGATGGATAATGCTATTCTCCATTTTCTTTATCTCATCATCGTTTAAGGTATGATGAGGAGACTGGTACACTATGCGAAAGGAAAAAGATTTTCTATCCCTGGGTATTCCTTCCCCGGTATACACATCAAAAAGGGTGACTCCCGATACCGAGCGAGAGGACTCGATGATGTTCCTAACTCTACTCACGGGAATCCCTTGCGGCAAAAGAAGGGATATATCCCTTATGGCGGAAGGAAAACGGGGAAGAGGGGAGAATTTCCGTACCTTTAGGTGGGGAAGGAGCCTTCCCAGGTCTATTTCGAACACCAACACCGGACCTGGTAAGAGGTCGAACTTATCTTTCACCTGGGGATGGATCTCTCCCAGGATACCTACTATCTCTTCTCGGGAGATTATTTTCGCTCCCGGGAGAATATTCCTCTCATCACTGGGGACAAATTCCGCCTCCACCCCCAACCTTTCCATTAGCCCCTCCACCATTCCCTTGATATCGAAGAAATCGAAGCTTTCCTCCGAGGAGAGCCAGGAAAGAGGCCAGCGACAGCCCCACATAAGTCCAGATACAAACTCCTTCTCCTCGGATAGGTCAGCTTCGGGTGGTAGATATACTCTTCCCACCTCAAATAGACCGACTCTGCCCGCGCCCTGCCTTTGATTGAGATTGAGAACGGAAAGAAGAGAGGGAAGAAGGGTAGTCCTCAAGTATTCCTGGTCATGGGTTAGAGGGTTTTTTACTCTCAGGGGCTTGACATCGGGCAGAAGGAGTGAGGAGAAGCTCAGAAGCCTCTCCTCACTCACCAGGGAGTAGGTGATAACTTCCTGCATCCCCTGGGAGACGAGGATATTCTTCACCTTATCCTTGAGGTCGGCCAGAGGGTGGGGTTGGTGGTGAGGAAGGGAGGAACTTAAGCTCAAGCTGGGTATATTATCATAACCTTGTATACGACATACCTCCTCCACCAGATCACAAGGAAGGCTCAGGTCCTTTCTCCAGGGTGAGGGGTAGACCCTGAGCGTTTTTTTCTCCTCTTCAAACGGGATTTCCAGGGAAGACAGTATGTCCTTTACTTTATCCAGTTCGACCTCTATTCCCAAGATTCGTTCTATTTCTGAGAGATGGAGAAGTATGGACTTTCTTTCCTCCTTCCCCGGATAGTAGGCATCCACTATCTTTGATACCCTGCCCCCGGCAACGCTTTGCATAAGGTTTTGGGCACGGAGTAATGCTTGAAGGGCGGTGACCTCCGGAAGACCCTTCTCGAAGCGAAGGGAGGCTTCTGTGCGGAGGTTTAAAATCCTGGACCCCCGACGGATAACCTGAGGATTAAAGTTAGCCGACTCCAGCAAAAGCGAGGTGGTCTCGTCCCCAATTCCACTTTTTTCCCCCCCCATTACCCCGGCTATAGCTATTGCCCCGTACTCATCGGCGATGACCAGAACCTCCGGGGAAAGCTTCCTCTCCTTACCATCTAAGGTCATAAGGGTTTCCCCAGTCCTGGCTGGGCGCACGATTATCTCCTTGCCCCTTATCTTCTGGAGGTCGAAGGCATGCAGAGGTTGACCGTACTCCAGCATCACATAATTGGTAATATCTACAGTGTTGCTTATGGGACGGACCCCACAAGAAGAAAGCCTTTGCTTCATCCATAAGGGGGAGGAAGCTGCCTTAAACCCATAAACTCCAGCACAGCAATATCGAGGACAAAGCTCAGGGGAGGCGATGTCCACCGATATTCCGGAAGGGCTTTCTCCTTCCCCCTCTATATGGGGATAACGCATCCTTTTTCCGGTTAAAGCAGCTATTTCTCTGGCCACCCCTATCACCGAAAGAAGGTCGGGGCGATTGGGGGTTACATCCAGGTCCAGGATAGTATCCGAAAGCACGGAGGATAGAGTTTTCCCCACTTCGGCTTCCGGAGGTAGCTCCATGATGCCTTCGTGGTCTTCCGATATTCCCAGCTCTTTTTCGGAGCAGATCATACCGCGCGACACAATACCTCTAATGTTGGACTCGCCCAGTACAGTAGGCTTCTTGGTATAGGGGTTTATTATTTTAGTTCCTGCATGGGCAAAGGGAACCTTATTTCCCAATCTGAGGTTGGGAGCGCCACAAACCACGGTCATGGCTTCCTGGCCCAGATTTACCTCCACCAGCTTCAGGTGATCAGAATAGGGGTGAAGGCTTATACCCTTTATTTCCCCCACCACCACTCTATCCCAATCTTCCCCCGCTCTTCTTATTTCCTTCACCTCTATTCCGGCCATGGTCAGCCGATGGGCTATGTCAGAAGCTGGGAGCTCAAGGTCTACAAATTCGGAAAGCCAGTTTAGAGATACCTTCATCTGAATTGAGCTAAGAACCTGAGGTCGTCGGCATAAAAGTGCCGGATGTCATCGATCCTGTACTTGAGCATGGGTATTCTTTCCACCCCCATCCCGAAGGCAAAGCCGCTGTACACCTCAGGGTCAATGTTTACCCGCTCAAGAACCCGGGGATGAACCATCCCCGCTCCTAATATCTCCAACCACCCACTTCCCCGGCATGTTCTGCATCCCTTTCCCTGGCAGGAAAGACACTCAATGGACATTTCCATACCCGGCTCTACAAAAGGAAAATAATCACATCTAAATCTTATCTTCCTTTCTTCTCCAAACAGAAGATGAGAAAACTCGGTGAGCGTTCCCTTGAGATGGGCCAGGGTTATTCCCTTATCTACAGCTAACCCCTCCACCTGGTAGAACATCGACTCATGGGTAGCATCGGTGGCCTCATAACGGTAACACCTGCCGGGTATTATCACCCTTATGGGAGGAGATGCCCTCTCCATTATTCTTATCTGCATGGGTGAAGTGTGAGTGCGAAGAAGCAGGCCATTTTCCATCCACAGCGTGGCCCACATATCACGCGCCGGATGGTCCTCCGGCATGTTTAAGGCCTCAAAGTTATAGTAGTCTTCCTCTATCTCCGGTCCCTCCACCACTCCAAACCCCAGACCGGAAAATATGGTGCAAATCTCCCGCAAAACTTTGGTGGTAGGATGAAGGGAACCGTAAGTAAAGGGGCGCCCAGGAAGAGTAATATCCACATCCTCCCTCAAAGATGGGCCACAAGAAAGCTCATCCTTTCTTTGAGAAAAGGAAAGGCTAAGCCTCTCCTTAACCTGGTTGGCCTTTGACCCCACCTCTTTCCTATTCTCCAGGGACAGAGCACCAATGCTCTTCAGAATAGAAGTGAGCCTCCCCTTCCTTCCCAGATACCGGGTATGCCAGCTAGATAGCTTATCCTGGCTATCCGCCTCCCGGAGCTCACGGCCTGCCTCCTCCTCTATCTTACCAAGCTCTTCCAGAAACACTTTCTACAGAACCTGTCTTTCCCGAAGAAAGGATATAAGCTCTTCTTCCTCCCGGGGGGGGAAATCCGTTTTTCCTGGGGAAGTTTCATCAGGATGTATTCCGTGGTAATCGCTTCCCCCAAAGGAGATAATGTTATGCTTTTGGGCCAGTGATTTGAGATACTGTCTATCCTCAAAAACATATCCATTGTAGTATACCTCCATTCCCTGAAGACCCACCTCCTTAAGCTTGGATATGAGCTCGCTCAAGCAAGGTATGTCCCGGGGGTGGGCAAGTACAGGAATACCCTTTGACCTCACTACAAGCTCTACCGCTTCCTCAGGGGTTATCTTCTCCCGCTCCACATAGGCCGGGCTATCCCTTCCGATATACCTTTCAAATGCCTCCCTGGGTGACTCAATGTACCCTTTTTCCACCATGGCCTGGGCGATGTGAGGGCGCCCCACTGACCCGGAGCCGGCGATCTCCCTTACCCTATCATAATCCAGGCTAATTCCTAAACCCTCAAGCTTTTGTACCATCCGTTGAGCTCTTTGTCGGCGGCTCAAGCGAAAGTGCTCAAGCCTTTGCTCAAGCTCACCAGAGTCTAAGGAAGCAAAATATCCCAGTAAGTGTATTTCTACTTCAGGATTATATGTGCTTATCTCCACTCCCGGGATGACCTTCAAAAATGGATAGCTTTGAGCCTCCTCCACGGCCTCAGGTACTCCCTCCATGGAGTCATGGTCAGTGATAGCGATGATGTCTATGCTCTCTCTTGCCGCCAGGCGAACTATTTCCCGGGGGGAGAGCTTACCATCAGAGGTAGTGGTATGAAGGTGAAGGTCAATCACCCTTAACCTCGCGGTCGATGCGAACTATGCTTTGTGCCCTTCCACTTACCTCATCTACCTCCACCAGTACAGAGTTGAACACCACATTCCCACTCCCTACCGTAAGGCGATGGGGTAGCTGAGTCAGAAACCTCTGAATCACCGAGGATGTATCATCTCCGATTATGGATTCGGCGGGCCCCACCATGCCTACATCGGTGACGTAGGCAGTTCCGTGAGGCAAAATTTTGACATCACAGGTGGGTACATGAGTATGGGTGCCGAAAACTCCGCTTACCCTCCCGTCAACATATCTTCCTAAGGCGTTCTTCTCTGAAGTAGCCTCGGCGTGAAAGTCGATGACCCTGACCTTGGGTCCTCCTTCCAGGGTGGCCAGAAGATTGTCCATGGCCCTAAACGGACAGTCAAGGTTTTCCATAAATACTCTACCCATCAGGTTGACTACCAGGACTTTTCCCCACACCATATAACCTTTGCCTACCACACCAGGGGGATAGTTTAAAGGGCGAAGGATGGGAAGCTCACTATCCAGGTAGTCCAGGATCTCTTTTTGAGCCCAGATATGATTTCCTGAAGTGATGACATCTACCCCTCCCGAGAAGAGGTCGTCGCTGGTAGATAAAGTTATTCCCTTACCATGAGCACAGTTCTCTCCGTTGGCAATGATTAAATCGATTTCTAGCTCTGAACGAAGCTTGGGAAGAATGGCTTTCACTCCTCTTCTTCCCGGCTTGCCTACTATATCTCCTACCATCAATATCTTCATTTGGCATAATCTATGGTCCTGGTCTCCCGGATAACGGTTATCTTTATCTGACCTGGATACTGCAGGTTCTGCTCTATCCGCTGAACTAGCTCGGAAGCCAACTTCTTGGCCCCCAGATCATCTACCTTATCTGGCTTCACCATTATTCTGATCTCCCGACCTGCCTGAATAGCATAGGCCTTATCCACCCCCGAGAAGCTAAGGGCTACCTTCTCCAATGCCTCTATCCGTTTAAGGTAGTTCTCCAGGGTATCCCTTCGTGCCCCCGGTCGGGCAGCGGAAATAGCATCAGCAGTAGCAATGATGAACCCGTAGAGGCTCATGTCCTCTGGCTCGTTGTGGTGTTCAGCGATTCCCCTTATCACTTCCGACGACTTTTCATATTGAGTTACGATGTCAGCCCCCACCACGGCATGAGGACCGGAAACTTCGGAGTCAATGGCCTTGCCGATGTCGTGGAGGAGGCCTGACCTTCTCATGAGCTGAGCATTTATCCCCAACTCAGAGGCTATGCCTCCGGCGATCAGAGCCACCTCAATACTATGACTCAACACATTCTGGCCATAGCTAGTGCGGTATTTAAGCCTTCCCAAAAGCTTAGTAATCTCGGGGTGGAGTCCATGCACTCCTACCCTGTAGGCAGCCTCTTCCCCGCTTTTTTGCATCTCCCCTTCCAGTTCCTTCTTTACCTTCTCCACCATCTCCTCAATCCGGGCGGGATGTATCCTCCCATCGTGTATGAGCTTCTCGAGAGTAGATCTGGCTATCTCCCTCCTTAGAGGATCAAAAGAGGACAAGGTCACCACCTCAGGAGTATCATCTACTATCAATTCCACACCCGTGGCATGTTCCAAAGCTCTGATGTTCCTTCCTTCCCGACCGATAAGCCTTCCCTTCAGTTCATCACTGGGTAGAGAAACAGTGGTAATGGTGGCTTCAGACACCACATCCGTAGCACAGCGCTGCATGGCCTGAGCTAATATTAGTTGGGCTTTCTGTTCCTTTTCCTGGCGTAGCTCCTCCTCCACCCGACGGAGTATGTACGCCTTCTCTTCATTAGCTTCCTCCTCCACCTTCTGAAGCAGAATATTCTTGGCCTCATGGGCAGATAATTGAGAGGCCCTCTCCAGTTCCTTTATTTCCTTTTGTTCTATTTCTGCGAGTTGAGCTTTTTTGGCCTCTACCTCTCTTTCCTTGACCGAGACGATCTTCTCTCTATGGTCCAGGCTCTCGTTTTTCTTCTCTAAGTTTTCCTCCCACTTGGTCAGCCTTTTTTCTCGAGATGAAAGCTCCAGGTAATGCTCCCGAGCCTCAGTTTCTGCTTGGGAGCGAAACCTCACCGCCTCTTCTTTAGCCTGAAGGAGGATTTCCTTTTGTTGCTCCCTGGCGCAAGTTAAGATTTCCTGAGCTTCATTCTGGGCTTTCTCTTTGCCTCTGCGGGCAAGCCAATGGGCAAGAAGGAAAGCACCCGCTCCCCCTCCTATGAAGCATAGCAAACCAACCAGTATTAACATTTCTTCTCCTCATATACATCCCTTCTCCCTCCGGGGGTCTCTCTAGAGGCCTTAGGGGATCAAGATATTTAGCTTTATGTTAACTTTTTCCGCTCCCTACTGTCAAATGTTATCATAAGATATCGATGATAAGACACTTGCTCTCAGTGGCCGATCTTTCCGTAGATGAGGTCTGGCATCTTATGTTCATGGCTCAGGATATAAAGAGAGGAGTCCTTTGTCCTGAGGTCAAGAAGATCATCATCCTTCTGTTTGAGAAGCCATCCCTTAGAACCAGGGTTAGTTTTGAGGTAGCTATGTGGGAGCTAGGAGGGAGAGCCATATATCTTTCCGCCCAGGATGTAGGGTGGGGGAGGAGAGAGGAGCTTTCTGATGTGGCTAAGACTCTATCGCGGTACGCGGGTGGCACGGTGGCCCGTACCTTCGAGCATCGTACCCTGGAGCTTTTGGTCCAGGAGGGAAGCATTCCGGTAATAAACGCCCTCTCAGATAGAGAACATCCCTGTCAAGCACTTTCGGATTTACTGACCATCTATGATAAAAAAGGAAAGGTGTCTAAGATTAAACTTTCCTTCATCGGAGATGGAAATAATGTCGCCCATAGCCTTCTTCTCCTCTCCTCAATGGTGGGGATGGATTTTATTTTCTGTTCCCCTCCGAAGTATAGGCCTCGTGAAGATATCTGGAGTAAGGCTCAAAACCTGGCCCGGGATAGCGGTTGCCATGTGGAATATATTCCTGACCCCAAACTGGCCGTCAAAGAGGCAGACATTGTGTACACTGATGTATGGGTAAGCATGGGCCAGGAGGAAGAGGCAGATATAAGGCGCAAGTCCTTTCTCGGCTACCAGGTGACGCCTGAGCTTTTGTCTTATGCCAGGGAAGATGTCATCTTCATGCACCCTCTGCCTGCTCACCATGGAGAGGAAATATCCTCTGGGCTTCTATCTCATCCTTCTTCAGTGGTGTTTGACCAGGCAGAAAACAGACTGCACGTCGAGAAGGCCATCCTGGCCTGGCTCTTATCGTGAAACCCAAGATAGCCATCGTAGGCCGAAGGAATGTAGGTAAATCCACCTTAGTAAACCGCATTGCCCGAAGAAGAATATCGGTGACCTATGACCTTCCCGGGACTACCCGGGATAGGATATCGGCTGATGTATCCTTCGAAGGAAAATCCCTCTCTGTTATTGATACGGGAGGGTTTATTCCTTTCCCTGCTTCTCCTCTGGAGGAGAAGGTAAAGCAGGAGATAGAAAAAGCAGTCCTGGAAGCAGATAAAGTCCTGTTCCTGGTGTCTGCCCCCGAGGGGGTCATGGCCGCTGATTTTGAGATAGCTGACTTTCTTCGCTCAAAGGGAAAACCGGTGATACTGGCCGTCAATAAGGTCGATGCAAAGCTTCAGGAGAAGAACATTCTGGAATTTTATGAACTGGGTATGGGTGATCCCCTGCCTATAAGCGCCTATCATGGCAGAGGAATAGAAGATCTTTTGCCAAAGCTGGCTTTAGACCTTCCTTCATCTCTACTTAAGCTCCCGGAGAAGATGAAGATAGTCATCACCGGTGGACCGAATGTGGGAAAATCAACCCTGTTCAATACCCTTTTAGGGGAGGAGAGAAGCATCGTGGACAATATGTCCGGAACCACCCGTGATGCCATAGCCGCTAGCAGGCAATATAAGGATAGCCTTATTACCCTGGTGGATAGTGTGGGAATAAGAAGGAGAGGAAAAAGAAAAGGAGTAGAGAAACAAGGGGTATTCTCATCTTTGCGGAGTATTCAGGACTCCCATGTAGCCATCCTGGTAGTGGATGCTACCTCCTTCATAACTCAGCAAGATAAGCACATCGCCGGCATAATAAAAGATACTGGGTGCGGGATAATCGTGGCCATTAATAAGTGGGATTTGATCCCCGATAAAGATGAGATGGAATGGGGGGAAGGGGTAAGAAGAAACCTCCAGTTCGTGCCCTATGCTGACGTACTGTTTATCTCCGCCCTCACTGGGTATAATACGAATAATATTCTGCCTCAAGCAAGTAGGATTTATGAGCAAAGATTCAGGCAGCTAACTCTTCGCGAACTAGAGGAAGTAGTGGAGAGGATGGAACACCCCCAGAAGTCGAGCATCCTTTCTGCTTTTCAGAGTGGGGTTGACCCTCCCACTTTTACGTTCCGGATGGAAGATGCGAGCTCGGTTCACTTTTCCTTTAAACGCTATGTGGAAAACAGATTACGAGAAGCCTTCGGGTTTGAAGGTGTCTCCCTTCGCCTGGTGTTCATATGATCTATAGGTTTATCCTGGCCACCGCCCTGGGTTACCTTCTGGGATCCATTCCTTTTGGCTTCATGGCCACCCGGAGGACAAAAGGGGTAGATGTGAGGAACTATGGGAGCGGCAAGACCGGGGCCACTAACGTCATCCGCACCGGGGGAGTGCTAGCAGGCATCATTGTCTTAGCCTGCGACCTGGCCAAGGGAGCCTTAGCCATATTTCTGGGGGGACTCATCATGGGGGATGTGGTGGGAAGCATAGGAGGGATGGAGGTGGACAGGCAAGATGCCCAGATGGCCTCAGGGATAGCCGCCATAATAGGGCATATCTGGCCGGTATATATTGGCTTTCGGGGGGGAAGAGGAGTTGCCACCTTCATGGGGGGGCTTCTTTTCTTACACTGGCCCACCGCCCTCATCTGTGGGGGGATCATATTGGGCATGACCTTCATAACCCGCTATTTTTCCTTAGGCTCCTTGATAGGAGCTTTATCCTCCGTGGTGGCCATGATCCTCCTGGTCTTACTATGGAGCCAACCGGTAGAGTATTTAATATATGTCGCGGTAGGAGCAGCTATCATCCTTGAGCAACACCGTGATAATATAAAAAGGTTAAAGGAAGGAACAGAAAGGAAGGTGGGCGAGAAAGCAGGGCTAAGGTAAGGAAAATGAAGTCAAATTGTGCGGTTATCGGCGATGGTGCCTGGGGGACGGCCTTAAGCATTACCCTGGCTCATAAGGGGGAAAAGGTAAACTTGTGGGTCAGGACAGAGAAAGAGGCAGAAGAGATAAGCGAGCGCCGGGAGAATGTCAGGTTTTTGCCCCATTTTCTCCTCCCCCCTTCAGTCAAGGTCACCCATTCGCTTTCAGAAGCACTGGATGAGGTAGAGGTAGTTATCTTTGCTGTCCCTGCACAGAGGTTGCGCCAGAACGTGAAGCTGACTAAAGGTTATATCTCCCATCATCCCTTCATTGTGAGCGTGATCAAGGGGCTAGAGCTTCCCCGGGCCAGGCGTATGTCAGAAATTTTACTGGAGGAGCTGGGAGCAGACTTCGAGGACAATATTAGCGTCCTATCCGGACCTACCATTGCCTCGGAGGTGGCCTCCGGATGCCCTTCAGTGACCATGGCAGCATCCAGGGACCAGGCCACTGCTTCAGAGCTAGCCCGAAGGCTTTCTTCTCCCCAGTTGTTCGTCTTCCCTTGTTCCGATGTGGTGGGTGTAGAGCTGGGAGGGATAATAAAACACGCTGTAGCCATCGCCTGCGGAATATCGGATGGCTTTAGCCTGGGTAATAGCACTAAGGTAGCCCTCATAACCCTGGGACTCCAGGAAATGGAGAAATTAGGAGAAAGGATGGGGGCGGATTACCAGACCTTTTGGGGATTTTCCGCTCTGGGAGATATGATAACCACCTGTTTCAGCAACTTATCCCGCAACCGGTATGTGGGGGTAGAGTTGGCCCGGGGAAAAAGCATCCGGAGCATCCGGAGGTCCATACCCCACACTGCCGAGGGAATCACCGCCATCATTGGAGCCCAAAAGCTGGCCTGCGAGCTTCAGGTTGACCTTCCTTTAACCTCTCAGATAGATGAGGTACTACAGGGGAAGCTTTCCGTACGTCACGCCCTTCCTTCTTTCTTTGTCTTTCCCCCCGATGATGGTTGGGCGAAGGTAGGGAAAATTGTGGAGCCGGCCATCACCATAGCCTGCGGAATATCAGATGGACTGGGATGGGGAAGTAACACCAAGGCCGCTCTCATAACCTTGGGACTCCAGGATATGGCCAGACTGGGAGAGAAAATGGGGGTAGATCATAAGACGTTCTTTGGATTTTCTGCTCTTTCGGAGGTAATAACCGACTGCTTCAGCAACTTATCCCACAACCGGTATGTAGGAGTGGAGCTAGCTCAGGGGAAAAGTATCGAACACATCCAGGAGCTCCTGCCCCACATCACCCAGGAGATCGCTGCTATCACTTCGGCGCAAAGGTTAGCCCATACCCTTAAGGTCGATCTCCCCCTGACTTCCCAGATGTTAAAAGTGCTTGAGGGCAAACTCTCCCTCCGCGATGCTATCCTTGATCTCCTGAGGAGGGGGCCCAACCTTAGTCCCCACTCTGCGTCTTGTCCAGCGCTGCAGTGTAAAAGCTAGGAAGTCACTGGAAAACCTTTGTTTCCCCGCTAAACGTCAGCACTCCGATTAGCCATGCATTATTTATTCTTGGGACGGTTTAGTGTCGGCCTTTATTGTAGTGAAGGAAATCATGTTAAAAATCTCTAGCAATCATAGTGAGGATATGTTATAATTATCCCAAGATGTTCGTTCGGAAATGGACCAGCCGGAGGGCTGATGGTAGCAGTTGTATCTATCTGGGGTTAGCCTGCACCTATCGCCAGGGTGGAAAGGTATATCAGCAGCATCTTTGTCATCTGGGAAGGCTGGACCAGCTTGTGGAAAAGGGAAAGATAGATAGACTAATTCAGGGGCTGGCTCGGTTTTCGCAGAAAAGGTGGGTGATAGCCGATGAGGCTCCATCCGGCAGGACGCCAGAGGAACAGTAATAGAACCCAAGGAGGAGGGTCACCATGCTTGGAAAACGCAGCCCACAGTACAGTCTATTCGAGCCCCTGACGTTGCCTCATCGAGTGCCTCAGGATCCCTTCTAACCCATCTTTACCAAGTTCTC
>DFBE01000055.1 GCA_002367275.1 Dehalococcoidia bacterium UBA3088
GTTTCTGGTAAATTTGGGATAAGTCCAACGGTATCATCAGCCATCATCTCGGTGGAGTAGGGCATATCGGGAGTATCGGTGCGCCCCACGCCGCGGTTATCGAAGACTATAACCTAATACTTTTTGGAAAACTCCGGAGTCTGAAACATCCAAGCTGTTAGGTCACGACCCAACCCCATAATCAAGAGTAGCGGTTCTCCCTCTCCATGAACCTCATAAAAAATGCTTATGTCGCCAACTTTTATTTTAGGCATGGTTGCCTCCTTTTTAAGGTAGATTTGCAGTAATTGAAGTGGTTCACCAATTGCTTACGTATTTGTTGAAGTCTGTTACTACTTCTTCAACAGCTTTCATCGCATCTTCAAGTTGGTCTTTATATCCTATATACGCCACACCACCAACCCTACTACCATCTTCTGCTGGCATCAAAAGATTGCCAAATCCAAATATTCCATCAGGGGTCCAATCGCCCAAGGGAAGAAGACCCATATTTGCAATTTTAACTATTGTAATGAGCGCTGTGGGCATTTTTTCAGAAAACTTACTTATAAGGTTTCCCTCTCTCATAGCCTGAAATCGTAGATTAAATTCCCGCTCAAATCCAAGGAAAGCTTCTTTAGGATTTTTCTGGTCAAAATAAGTGTTTGGTCGGATAACCACACCTCCAAGTATTCCCTCTTGATCTGGACCGACCGGTATATTAACGACGACCTCGAAAGTAACCTTATTAAAAGGATAGTGATGGGCCAATCCCCAGCAAAACATACTGCCGATGGTGATAGCTCCTCCTATTTGCTCTGCATATTTCTCGTTTAATTCCTTTCTGACCTTTAGAAATGGTCGAAAATCCATAAATTGGCTTACCTGATATATCCCATTCTTATCATTCCTTGTGGAACATCTTAAGGGGGGTATCTTATAAGAGGCTGGAGGATATTTGAGATCACCACATTTACCCCATTGGCCCGTTAGGTCATCCATAAGTTTTTGTGCCGGTATACCATCAATAGCAATATGGTTGAACTGGACCCACAGATCTGCCTCATCGATACTATCGTTGAATCTACATAAGATATTCAGCATACCAAAACCGGGATGTTTACGTTTGATAAATTGAGGGGGGTTTAACCTATCAAGGTCAGAACATCCTTGCGGCAATTGTTCAAAATGGATAAAGGTACCGCTTAAAACTCTATCTATATAATGCGCTGCACCCTCTTCAACTCTCCCTCTCCACCGCTGATTGGATAACCATCTTTTCAATCGTCTCTTCAGGATCAAGGGGCGTTTTTTATCATTGAATTCCACCGTTTCATTGTAAATTTTAATGATAGATTGGTTTATTTTAGCCTCTAATCCGGGATCGAGATCCTCAAATTTTCCACCATCAGAATCAAGATACGGCTCTATAGATTCCAATCTGCCGTTATCATCAAAATTGGCATGAACAATATCGATAAGGTCTTTTTCTTCTCTCTGTGCCGAAAACCTATGCCATCGCATCTGGTAGTGGGTAACAGGTGCTCCCCTGAGAAATTGTGCTAATCTTTCGATGACATGCTTTTCCGCACCACTCAAACTTCTATTAGCTTCTACATCTAGACCAGACCAGATATTCAATCTGAAAGCAGGCAAGGCAAATTTGCCGTGTTCTGTCCTTATGAGAATGGTCGATGATTTTCTCCAGTCACCTATATAGACCAGTATCAGCCCCTTGACTTTGCCTATAATCGTTCTAACTCTTCTTCTCATTTCGTCCTCCCATGAACGCGCAGCACCTGTCAAGCTCTGTGCATTCGATATTTATTTTGCTGCTCAGTAATTTAGAGGTGCACTGCGCGTTCATCTAATTCTCCTTATATCAGCTAAAGCTTAAAAGACCTCATCGACACTCTTGCCAAAAAGGGGATGGAAATCAAAACGAACTGCTCCTACTGCTGCCTTCCCCTTCAATGCCTCAGCAATTTTAGCGGTTGCGGCATGGCCAAAGCCACCACATAATTCAATCGCCCCACAACCCTGGTCGACCGATTGCCTGGCAACCTCAACTGCTTGATCTCGATCTTTAACAAAAACCGTAGTCAGCTCAAGCATACTAGTAACTATTACTGACCTATGCTTTGCGGGATCACTCTCCGGGCCACCCATAACGATAAAAGCTATCTTTATCTGTTGTGTCATTTTACCTCCTACCTAAACTACTAAAAGTCTCATCCAATCACTTATTCATGAGGTTAGTGAATCTTCATATATCCCCCTTTTATCTCCCCGCTGAGGGCAAGATATTTTTCTCACGATCACAGCCGAGGTTTCTCCGTTTACTTTATACACTCCCAAGGTCCTTAATCTTAATATAATCCTACCTTAGCTTCACTGAGACTGATGAGGATGTTCTTTTTCTGAGTGTAGTGTTCAAGTGTCGCTTTGTAAGCTTCGCGTCCTAAGCCAGATTTCTTGTAACCACCGAAAGGGGCGTGTGATGGAAGGTTATAGTAGTTGTTTATCCACATACGACCTGTTTCAATGGCTCTAGCCACGCGTAACGCTCTATTGATATCTTTAGTCCAGACAGCGCCAACAAGCCCATACTCACTATCATTGGCCATTTCGATGACTTCCTCTTCATGTTTAAATTTGATTACACAGAGCACAGGGCCAAAGATCTCTTCTTGGGCGATCCTCATCTTATTGTCGACATTGATAAAGATGGTTGGTTCCATAAAGAAGCCCTTATCCAGTCCGTTTTCGATGATTCTATGGCCACCACAAGCAATTTTGGCGCCTTCCTCCTTTCCAACTTCAACATAACCCAGGATTTTATTGAGCTGAAGCTCACTTATCTGAGGACCCATCATCGTATCCTCTTCCCAAGGGAGGCCTACTCTAACCTTCTCGAAAATATTCACCACTTCCGCTAGAAACCTGTCATAGATGTCCTCGTGCACAAATGCTCGCGAACCAGCAGCGCAACCCTGACCCTCAACAAAGAGCATCCCAAAAACTGCTCCTTCAATGGCCTTTTCCCACGGGCAATCGGGAAAGAAGATGTTGGCCGATTTGCCGCCCAATTCCAAAGTAGAAGGGATAATTTTTTTGGCGGCGGCATCTGCAACACTAAGACCAACCTCGGTCGAACCCGTGAATGCAAGCTTGTTAATATCAGGATGTTGTAACAGATAATCCCCAGTAGTTGACCCAGGACCGGTAACAACGTTCACCACTCCCGGAGGCAAAACTTCCTCAAAGATCTTAGCCATCTCAAGGATGTTTAGAGGAGCAAGACTGGATGGTTTCATCACCACAGTATCACCTGCTGCTAGGGCTGGTGCTATTTTCCATGCTGCTATCACTAAAGGAAAATTCCACGGGATAATCTGGCCAACAACACCAATGGGTTCCTCGAGGACTATACTCATCGTATCCTTGTCTAACATCACTGCGCTACCCTCTTCTGATCTGGCAACGCCAGCAAAATAACGGAAGTGATCCACGGTGAGAGGAATGATCATCCCCAACGTTTCGCGAATTGGGTTACCACTTTCCATCGTTTCGATCATGGCAAATTTTTTAAGGTTCTTCTCTATTAGATCTGCTACCTTCAACAGTAGTTTTGAACGTTCCGCGGCGCTAACATTCTTCCAATTCTTAAAAGCCTTCCGCGCCGCTCTAACAGCTAAATCAACATCTTCTCTTCCTGCTTCTGCGCACATAGAAAGTATTTCTCCATTGGCGGGGCAATAAGAATTAAGGGTCTTACCCTCCTTACCATCTACCCATTTCCCATCAATAAATAGTTTGTAGCTCCTATCCATAACTTTTTCCATAAGATATACCTCCTCGTAATTTATTTTGGTTAACTCCTTCACCAAATTTCTCGGCTTCTTTCATTGGGGACTATCGACGGTCTTACTTTTTCAAGGCCGCTCCCCTCTCTAGCTTAGTTTGGGCTGCTACTACAGCTAGAGTTGAACCTTAGAGGCAATTATCCGGTCGATGTGGTCTATTACCTGTAGTCTTCTGGGAAGATTATTTTTGCCTCACTGATTTTGTCAAACGTCATTCCTATCTTGGTAAACGTCTGCTTTATTGACTCTGCGTCTTTCGCATCCCATTCACAGTACGCCTTCCCCAACTCTGGCACCAGATAGGCTTTAACCCAATAGGCATCCGTGGTTGAGGCAGTTTTTCCAGCTTTGAGGATTTTGTCCTGCTCTGCCTGGGGCTTCTTGAAAAATTCTTCTCGTCATGTGTGCTCAGCTAAAAACTTCGGCATTTTTTACCTCCTCTTTAATTTATTTCTGACCAGCCCTATTTAAACCTATCTATGATGGCGATATATTATTTTATTTTTGTGCTTTCCAAGGCACTTCCAACTTTATAATGGTTTCCATGGGGAAAGACGGCATGATCTCGCATTTTGCTATGTCGTAATAGGAGCGTGTCCCCGTGAATATATCCTTCTCGTCCCCTTCAACGATTACTACCGAACAACACTGCCCATAGGGAATCTCGTATGCGATCATCTTACACCTATTAGCCGCCTCTTGGATTTCTTTCGGCCCCTCCCCTTTAGCCAAAGCTACTCCTATCTTATTGACTTCAACAATATTTTCAGGAGACCATCTCGTGATTATTATAGCTCTCATAGTTCTACCTCCTTTTTTATTAAGTCTATCGGGCTGTTGAAGTGGAATAAGCCAACCCCTCCGCCGCCCGCAGGCGAAGAAGCCAGCCTTACTTTAGCATAGTCATCACCTCCTTCCTTCTCAGATGTCAATTACAAACAGTCCCCTTCTCTGCTGCGGTTCTTTGCAGAGCCGCTGAAGGGGACTGCCAAGGTAGGGTTGGAAACAAAAAACCCGGTAATTTATGGGGTAATCAGTGTAAAGCCCTTTACTTCTGGGTAAGCTTCATGTATTTTTCTATTTCCATTACAGGAACAAGCTCACTTTTACCGATGTCGCTCCACATCCGGGCAAACTTAGCGGTAGATTCAGCATCTGCTTCCCAAAGGATAAAGGTCCGATTAGCTGCCAGGTCAATCCAGTGGCCAAGTATTTTTACTCCTTCAGGAACCCATTTTCCTGCTAGCTTTTTATAGCTTTCTTCAACCTTCTCCGGTTCCACGGTATAGATACCCATGTATAACATTTTTACCCTCCTCCTTTTTATTAAATCTATCGGGCTATTAAAGTAGAACGAGCTAACTTCTCCACCGCCCGCAGGCGAAGAAGCCGGCTTTAGTTTAGTATAGGCATCACCTCCTTCTTGCTTGAGGGCATTAAAGCACTAACCCTCGAATTATTTAAACCAAATAGAGCGATTCTATTCACCGCTTTTCAAACAGCCTCTCAATCTTGGGTAGGGAAATCGATAGTATCCCGGTAGCCCCAGCCCCTGAACCAATCGACCAGATAAATACGCCTGGGTATCGCCTTTATGATGGCATACAGCCCTCGCATCTCCTCTGGGGCAAGCAGTTCCGGGGGTACTTCACCCCATTCAGCAATATCTAGTATCCTGCCCTTACCCAGGTACTCAAGGCCCTGGTAGGCTTCTTTCTCTAGTTGCTCAGAGATGGCCAGGGCCAAGTGGGGGTTGATTTCCAGGTTATAAATTGCCTCATCAGCCTGGGGGATAATGAGGTAAACAGCAAGGTCTACACTTTTGTATCGGACTGCCACTGCACAGGGTCCCTCCGACCCACTGGTGGCAAGAATGCAGAACCAGTGTTCCTCCAGGTAGCAATTAGCCCTATCTCGTAGCCTCTCCAGTGTCTCTACCATCTTTTCCCTTCGACTCTATTTTACAGTGCAAACATAAACAAATAGTGAACATTTTATAAACAAGAGGAGAAAACGGCGTGAGGGGCTAGTCAAAGTAGGTTGAGAGAAGGTGGTGGTATATCTGGCGTGTCTCTTTCCCCGGCTCTACATCAAGCTCCTGCTTAAGCATCTTCTCTAGAAGTTGGTACTGGCCAACCAGGCTGCCTCGATGGCCGATGTGAGCGTAACAGTCCATCAGCTGACAGTGTACTTCCTCGTGAAGGGGGTCAAGGGCCAGGATACGCTGGCAGTAGTTGACAGCCTGGAGATAGTTTCCTTTCCGGGCAGAATGGGTAGCCAGGGTCTGAAGAGCCTTGAAGTAAAGCCTTCGCAAGCGTTCCTGCTCCGCAAGGCACCAGTCATAGTAGAGGTTCTGGAGGTAGTCACCCCGATAAAGCTCGACCCGGGCCAGAAGCCAACCATCATCCAGCTTATCTCCTGAGCTCAGAGTGCTGGCTGCCCTTTCAAACTCTTCCACATCCAGCCACAGGGCCTCCCTATCCAGCCAGTAGAGGCCCCCCGTCCCCAGGATGTACTTGCCCTTACCAGCCTTCAAGGTCTGGCGAAGATTATACAGGTTGGTACGGAAAAGGGCATGTCCCCGGGCAGGGTCTACCTCAGGCCACAGGGCCTCCAGCACCTGATCCAGGGAGAGGTGCTGATCACGGAAGGTGATGAAGTAGGCCAAGATATCCCGAGCCCTGGCGGTGCGCCAGGAGGTAATCTCCTCCTCACCCAGGTAAACTCGGAAGTCCCCCAGGCACAAGGCACGTAGTGCTGGATAAGAGGGCCATACTTTCCCTATCACAGAGATCACCCTATCGCTTACCAACTCTGAAGGCTCCTCCCCCAACTCACGCAGGGCAGCCTTTGCCACGCCGGACACTCTGGGGGAGGAATGCGTGCTTAGCCTGCGGATTATATCGAGATTTGCCTTTCCCACTCCTACCAAAACCTGGCGTGCAAACCAAGGTCGGATACTCTCCTCCAAGGAGAAGATCAACAGGGGCAGCATCTCCATGCCTGGGGTAGTGAAGTCGCTTACGAAGTACTGTACATATCCCCCTTCATCAGCCAGCTCAAGACAGAAGGCCATATGCCTTTTTGCCTCCTCGCGATTTCCCTGGGAGAGGTGAAACCGGGCCAGGTGGGCATGGGTGGACATCAGGTGATAGCGAGCACCCATCCTTTGGAAGACCACTTCTACATCGCTAAGCCCCTGGAGCCCCTCATCAAGCTTCCCACTTACCAGGTAGGCAGAGGATAATATCAGACGGCAGATCCCAAGCTCGAAGGCGGAACCTTCCTCATCCCTCCTTTTCAAGATGCTCTCACACAGTCTAATCGCCTCTCCAATTCTTCCCTGCCTCAGGTAGAGAAGGGCCAGAAGTGAAGTACTCATGGAACGGCGGAACTCCTCCCCACCCACCTCATCGGCGGCAGCGATAGCCTTCAGATAGAATTTCTCTGAGTTTTCCCAATCGCCCAGGTCAGCGTAGACATTGGCCAGTTGGTGGTAGGCGTAGGGTAGTTCCTCCTTGTACTGGTATTTGAGCTTTACCTCCAGGTTCCTTTGGGCGAAATCGAGAGCCTCGTCCAACCTCCCTAAGTTGCGTAGCACAGTGACGATGCTATTGGCGTAAATGTAAGGGGTGTCAGGTGTGCCCTCCTCTTCAGCTAGTTCCTCCACCCTGCGGTGCATGGCCATAGCCTGATCATAGTCCCCAGTGGCATACGAAGCCTCGCTCAAGATCGCTGCTGCCAAGGCCAAGAGCGGGCGATCACCGCTGACCTCTGCAGCATACAGGACCTCCTCCAGCGCCGCCTTCGCCGACTGATTGTCGCCCATCATCATCCATGCTCCCGACTGCTCCATTAGGATCTTAGCCCTCTCTTTGGGATGCTCTGAACCTAGCAGGTCTAAGGCCTCCTGGCAAAGGGCTGCCCCCTCCTTATACCCACCCAGGGAGCGGGCGATATGGGCGAGCTGCGCTAGGGATCGGGTCTGCCCAAAGTTGTCTTTTAAGGCGGTGAACATATCTCTTGCCCGCTGAGAAATCCCTTTTGCCTCCCTAACCCTCCCGTTGAGTATCAGCACGTTGGCCTGGGCCGAGAGGAGATAGGGGTCTCGGGCGATAACCTCCTGGGGGATCTGGTTGAGCCATCTGGCCACAGTATCTGAGTGACCATGGCAGATGTAGTCGCCAAAGAATTCCGTGATGAGCCTCCCTGCCCTTTGGTACCCTTCCTCCTCTGCCTTGAGGAAATATTCGATGGCCAAGGAGGGATTACCTCCCTTCCTCCACCACTCCCCAGCACGAAGACACAGCCTTGCCCTTTCTTCAGGGTAGGTCCTCTCCAACTGACCCTGCAGGAATTCGGAGAAGAGATGATGGTAACGGTACCACCTTCGTTCCTCATCCAGAGGCAGGCTGAAAAGGTTACCTCTATCCAGATCCTCCAGGAAATCCTCAGAGCTGCCCATCCCCAAGACCTCATCGCACAAGGAGGTGCTCATCTGATCGAGTATGGCAGTCCTCACCATGAAATCCTGAACCTCGGGTGGTTGGCGGTTAAAAACTTCTTCAACCAGGTAGTCGAAGACATAGCGGTTGGTCCCCCGGAATTTTTGGGTGAACGCCTCCTTATCTCTCAGGCCTGCCATGGAGCTTGCGGCTAACTTAAGGCCAATGACCCATCCCTCAGTCTTATCCTCCAGGGCCTCAACATCCTCCGGGCTTATATCCGATCCCACTGTCTGCTTGAAGAACAGAACTGCCTCCTCGGTGGTAAAGCGAAGTTCAGGGACCCTAACCTCAACAAGCTCACTGTGAGCCCTAAGCCGAGCCAGGGGGAGGGGTGGGTCGGTACGGCTAGAAATAATCAGGTGAGCTCTGGCAGGCAAGTGGAAGAGAAGATGACCCAAGGCAGCGTGAATGGTGGGGCTAGAGATGAAGTGGTAATCATCCAGGATGAGGACAAAATCCTCCGGGATCTCCTCCATCTCGTTCACCAGGCTATTCAGGATATGTTCTACCTGGAAGCCTGAGGTTTCCATCCCCCATATGAGGCTCAAGGTAGTCCTTCCGAAATCCTTCCTCAACTCCTCGAGTGCGGCGATGAGGTATTCCAGGAAGGTGACAACATCATTGTCCCCGGCGTCAATCTGAAACCACCCTATGGGTAGGGGGGAGCTGTGAGCAAAATCAGAAAGCAGGATGGTCTTGCCGTAGCCGGCAGGGGCGGAGATGAGGATAAGCCTCCTGGTAGCACTATCCCTCAGCAGGTTTATCAGCCGGGGGCGAGGGACCAGGTTGAGCTGAGGTGCGGGAACATGCAGTTTGGTATGGAGAATAGGTACTGTCATGGGTTTTGTCCTTATTCCTCTGCAAAACTCCCGACATAGATACTTTCGCTGTTAAGCATTGTACACCACCACCAGCTCCTTTACAAGGCCGCGAATTGACAAAGAAATCGTCTGATGTTTAATGGCAATTATTACAGGAAGAGTAAACCTGAAGGGTAGGGAAGCTGAAAACCTGATAAGATGTTATAGGGAAGAGATACCGGAGATATGCACAGCGTTTTCGAGGTGAATGGCGGTGAGGCAATCATCAGTAAGCTAAGGGAGGTATGAGTGGGCAATACAAAAGTGCTGGGCATCATGGGAAGTCCCAGGAAGAAAAGCAATACTGACCTTCTTCTTGATGCAGCACTGGAGGGAGCCAGCCAGGAAGGAGCAGAGGTGGAAAAGATAGCGGTCTACGATCTTCAAATCTCACCCTGCCGTGAGATATATGCCTGCACCAGGGATGGTAATTGCCCCATCAGGGACGATATGCAATCTCTGTATGATAAACTTTCGAGGGCAGACCACATCGTGTTTGCCTCACCCATATTCTTCTACGGGATTACCAGTCAAGCAAAGGCAGTGGTCGACAGATGTCAAGCCCTTTGGGCCCGAAGGTACATATTGGATACACCCAAGGAAGATGATAGAATACGGAAAGGAATATTTATCTCCGTTGGTGCCACTAAAGGGAAAAGGTTATTTGATGGAGCAGTGCTTACTGTAAAATATTTCTTTGATGCAGTTGGTGTTAAGTACGCCGGTGATTTGCTGCTCCGGGAAATTGAAGGCAAGGCTCAGATCAGAGAGCACCCTCAGGCTTTAGAAGATGCCTTTAAGCTGGGAAGGAAGCTCAGGCGCTTTTGACATTCAGGAAATGGCTAAAGGAAAGACAATAAGGGAAATATCGGCAGGTGGAGTGGTGGTGAAGAAGGAAAATTCACAAATTAACGTGGCCCTAATACGTCCTGGAAATACCTGGTGCCTTCCTAAAGGGTTGATAGAGAAGGGAGAAAGCCCAGAGGAGACTTGCCAGCGTGAAGTTCAAGAGGAAACCGGCATCAAGGGAAAGATCCTGGAAAAGCTGGGGGAGGTGAACTATTGGTACTACTCCAGAGAAAAGCAAAGGGTAAAAAAGACGGTTTACTTCTTTCTCCTATCCTATGTAGAAGGGGATATCCAAAAGCATGACTTTGAGGCGGAGGAGGTGAGGTGGTTTCCCATAGATAAAGCCAAACAGGTAGCCAGCTACAAAGACGAGAAAGGAATAATCGAGATGGCCGAGTTGAAGCTTAAGGAGGAAGGCACTGGATATTCCCCGAACTTATGAACCTCAAGCTATAGAGGAAGAGATATATGAGTTCTGGCTTTCTAAGGGCTACTTTACTCCTCAGATAGATAAGGCCCGAAGGCCTTTTGTCATCATCATGCCCCCACCCAATGTGACGGGTGAGCTTCACCTGGGACATGCTCTGACTGCCACCTTAGAGGACATCATGACCCGGTTCCAGCGCATGAAGGGCGTGCCCGCTCTGTGGCTTCCGGGAGTAGACCATGCCGGGATAGCTACCCAGATGGTGGTGGAACAAAGACTGAGCCAGGAGGGTGTCTCCAAAGATAGCTTGAGCAAGGAAGAGCTGCTGACCAGGATACAGGAGTGGTCGGAGGTACAACGCCGCTCAATTCGTAAACAGCACCAAAGGTTGGGGGTCTCCTGCGATTGGTCTCGGGAAAAGTTTACTCAGGACCCTGGGCCATCCCGGGCAGTAAGGACCACCTTTGTTCGCTTATACCACGAAGGGCTCATATACCGGGGGGAGAGGATGATAAACTGGTGTCCAAGGTGTCATACTGCTCTTTCCGACCTCGAAGTAAGGCACGAGGAAGTGCAAGGAAATCTCTACTATGTGCGCTATCCTTTGGAAGGAAATGATGGCTTTGTCACTGTGGCCACCACCCGTCCAGAGACGATGTTCGGGGATACCGCGGTGGCCGTAAACCCTGAGGACAAAAGATACCGTGATCTTGTGGGTAAAAATGTCATTCTTCCCCTGGTGGGCCGCAGAATACCCGTAATTGCCGATGAGGCGGTGGACCAAAGCTTTGGCACGGGGGCCCTCAAGATCACTCCCGGATCCGACCCCGTGGACTTTGAGGTGGGTGAGCGACACAACCTGCCCCGGGTGGATATATTCAACCTTGACGCTACCATGAGTAAGGAGCTAGGTGAATATGCCGGCGAGGACAGGTTTGTCTGTCGGGAGAAGGTGATTTTACGCCTCAGGGAGGAGGGGCTTCTCCTGAGGGTTGAGCCTTATATGCACTCAGTGGGCCATTGCCTTCGCTGCCAAGCCATGGTAGAGCCCATAGTGAGCGAGCAATGGTTTTTGTCCATGAAGTCATTGGCTCGTCGGGCCATTGAGGTGGTAGAGAGGAAGGAGATCAAAATAATCCCCCCCAATTTTACCAGGGTTTATATCGACTGGCTTATCAACATCCGTGATTGGTGCCTCAGCCGTCAGATTCAATGGGGACACCGGATACCGGTATGGTATTGTAGTACTTGCGGCAAGATCTCTGCCTCCGTAGATGACCTTGCGGCTTGCCCGGAGTGCAAAAGCAAACACATCCATCAGGATGAGGATGTCCTGGATACCTGGTTTTCCTCCGCCCTGTGGCCAGAATCCTGTCTGGGCTGGCCCGATGAATCGCCAGACTTCGACTACTTCTATCCCTCCACCGTGATGGAGACAGGATATGACATCCTGTTTTTCTGGGTAGCCCGCATGGTAATGATGGGGCTATACAACACCGGGAGGGTTCCTTTCCGGATAGTATATCTTCACGGGCTGATACGAGATGATAAAGGGGAAAAGATGAGCAAGGTTCGCGGGAATGTGATGAACCCGGTGGACCTCATTGGACAATATGGCGCCGACGCCCTGAGGTTTTCACTCATCCTGGGAACTTCGGCAGGGAATGACATGAGGGTGGGAGAAGAAAAGCTAACCTCAGGCAGAAACTTCGCCAATAAACTGTGGAATGCCTCCCGCTACATCCTTTCCTACCTCAAGGAGGATGGCCTCCCTCCCCTATCTGATTCCCCGGAGGATCGTTGGATAAGGTCACGAATGGATGGGACTATCAACAAAGTCGACCAGTATCTTTCGAATTTCGAGTTTGGAGAGGCGATAAAGACCATCCACGATTTCTTCTGGGGAGAATTTTGCGATTGGTATATCGAGATGAGCAAAGTTCACTTAAGGGCTTCTGACTTCTCCCCCCTTTCTACTTTGGTGCTGGTGCTCAAGAACTCCCTCCTCCTCCTCCATCCCTTTATGCCCTTCGTGACGGAGAGAATATGGCGGGAATTAAAGAAGGTTGTACCTTCAGGGTTCTCAGAGTCCATCATGATGGCCGAGTTTCCTTCCCCTCGTGGGTTTTCCGACCCCGAGCTTGAGGAAAGGATGGATAAGTTAACCAAAATTGTAAGCGAAGTTCGGCTGGCAAGACATGACTTAAGACTTAAGCCTCAGGACTCCATTTCGCTCACCATTCTGAGCGATGATGAGGATTTTCTGCCGTTCTCAGAGCTAATAAAAGCTCTGGGCAAGGTCGATCCTCTCCTTATACAGAAAAGGAGAGATTCCCTGCCCGGCGAGGTGCGGGTACCTGTGGCGAGCGATACCGACATCCTGCTGCCTCAGTTCGTAGATAGGGAAAGGTGCCTTAAGGAAATAAGGGAGATTTCGGATCGGATTTCTCAAATTGAAAAAGAGCTTGAGGATGAGGTTTTCACCCGCAAAGCACCTTCCCGGGTAGTGGAAAGAGAAAGAGAAAAGCTAGAAAGGTTTAAGTCCAAGCTTAGAACCTTAAGGGCGAACCTGACCGCTTCCTAATATCACCCATTTATAGGTGGTGAGCTCCTTAAGACCCATGGGACCGCGGGCATGAAATTTCTGGGTGCTTATTCCTACTTCTGCCCCCAGCCCAAACTGCTCCCCATCAGTGAAGCGGGTAGAAGCATTGGCATACACACAGGCAGCATCAACCTCGGTGAGGAACTTCTGGGCGCTTTTTAAGTCCGAAGTTACGATGGCCTCAGAGTGGCCTGAACCAAAAGCACCGATATGTTCCAGGGCCTCATCTAGTGAACCCACCACCTTTATGGCCGCAGTAAGGGAGAGAAACTCCTTTCCCCAATCTGAGTCGGTAGCCGGTATTACCTTAACATCCTGAAGAGACTTGAGGATGGAAAAAGAGTGCTCATCGGCGTGCATCTCTACTCCTGCTCTCCCCCATTCTTGAGCTACCCGGGGCAAAAATTCCTGAGCAATGGCTTCATGAACCAGGAGGGTATCCAGGGCATTGCACACCGTGGGCCGCTGAACCTTGGCATTGAAGGCAATGGCCGTAGCCTTACTTAAGTCAGCGCTCCTATCCACGTAAGTATGGCATACTCCAATCCCCCCACTTACCACGGGCATCTTAGCATTCTCAGATACCAGCCGTATAAACTCCGCTCCACCCCGAGGGACCACCAGGTCGATATATTCCTTCATGGAAAGAAGGGGTAAAAGCAAAGCTCTATCGGTGGACTCTATGAGTTGAACCGCATCTTCTCCCCCTTCCGACCTTCGGAGGGCTTCTCGGATGACACGGGAAAGAGAGATGTTGGAGTGGATGGCTTCCTTTCCTCCCCGAAGGAGGCAAGCATTTCCCGACTTAAGACACAGGCAAGCAATATCCACCGTCACGTTGGGTCGGCTCTCATATATGGCCCCGATAACCCCCAGGGGAACCCTCATCTTGCCCAGGATAAGTCCGTTAGGGAGAGTTCGCATATCGAATAGCTCACCCACCGGGTCGGGAAGGGAAGCTACCGTCAGCACACCTTCCTGTATTGACTTTAGCCTCTCCTCGCTTAGCACCAGGCGGTCTAGCATATGGGGGCTCATGCCAGAGGCACGAGCCTGGTCTAAATCCTTTTGATTTTGGGAAAGGATGTCTGGTTTGTGAGCCTCAATCTCCTCAGCTATGGACGTAAGGGCACGGTTCTTAACTTCGGTGGACATACGACAAAGCTTTCTGGATGCTCTCTTTGCCTTCTTAGCCTTGAGCTCAATCTCTTCCTGCCACATTTCCCTCCTTTTGTCTACAAGAATAGGTCAGGGCACAAAACCTCCACCATAGAGATGGCATCCGAAGCGAGGAAGGCCAGGTTTTTCCCCACCGGACCAAAATGCAAGATGCAAAATTTTCCTCCAAAGTAGATAAGATAGGTAAAAAGAGCTAACACCGAGCTCACTTAAGCACCACCAGGTTGTTACGATGAATGGCTTCCTCACCGTAGGTGTATCCTAAAATAGAGGCAATTCTATCTGAGTGCAGGCCCTTTATACGCATGATGTCCAAAGAGCTATAGTTACATATGCCGCAGCCTAACATGACATCTTTAATGTCGATTACGTCCACTACATCCCCCCGTTCAAAGTTTCCCTGGGCATCCACAATACCCACCGGAAGAAGGCTCCCCTCACCTTCTCTGAGGGCGGCGTCGGCTCCTCCATCGATCACCAACCTACCCTTATGCGGAGGGCCGCTCATGAGGAAGCGGCGTCGGCTCTCTAATTTACTCACCCTGGGGGGAAAGAGGGTTCCGTGGGATTTCCCTTCCGCTAAATCAAGGATGATTTCTCTTTCTTTACCCGAGGCAATGACCATCGCCGTCCCAAAGCCCGTGGCTAATTTTGCTGCTCTAACTTTGCTCCGCATCCCTCCCATTCCCTGAGGGTTAGCCTGGGGGCTGGCCATCTCCTCCACCGACTCGTTGATGTATTCCACGTAAGGAATGAGCTTTGCCTCAGGATAAACCCCGGGATCCTGGGTATAGAGCCCTTCAACATCACCCAGGATGGCCAGGAGATCAGCATTCACCAGGCTGGCCACGTGAGCAGATAGGCTATCATTATCTCCAAACGTAAGCTCCTTGATGATCTCATCAGTGGAAACTACATCGTTATTGTTCACAATAGGGATTACCCTGAGCTTCAGAAGCTCAAGAAGAACATTGCGTGCATTCAGGTATCCAGACCGGCTGGATAGATCATACTTAGTGAGGAGGGCTTGAGCCACGGATATGTCATACCTTCCGAAAAGATGGTCGTAGGTATGCATCAATCTTCCCTGACCTATAGAAGCCAGGATCTGTCGTATGGGAACCTTACCCTTCCCATCAAGGTGGGGAAATTTCTCCCTTCCAGAAGCGATGGCCCCTGAGGATACGATAATTACCTCCGCCCCTTCCCGGTGAAGGCGCGCTATCTGATGTACCAAGCTCCCCATCAGCTCAAGGTCGAGGCGATCTTTTCCCGAAGTCAAAAGCCTGGTCCCTAGCTTGATGACGATGCGATGGTACTCTAGCTCCACTATCCTTTCCTCATCTCCCGCTGGATCTTGGCTACCACCGGGTCTATATCCCGGGAGGTATCGCAGACAAAGTGAGGGTGAGATATCACCTCCAGCCTATTTTTCATTCGGCACAGCACCTTTACATCCGCCGTAGAATTATCCTGGCCATCCACACCTTGAGACCGCTCAAGCAGACGCTCCTTCATCAGATCTAGAGGAGCCCTGACCTCCACCAGGACGAGTCTAGCTCCCGTCATATGTGCAATATGATATGCTTTCTGCCTGTGATGCTCCTCCAGGTTTGTGGCATCGAAAACCACTGGTATGCCCTTCTTAAGGAACCTCCTTATAACCTCATGGCAAACATAAAATAGGTGAGCACTTTCCTCCTGGCTATAACAGGGGGAGGTAAACAGGATCTTTCTTATGCTGTCACTCTCCACGATGACCGAGGGAACCTTCTCCTTGAGCTTGCGGCAGAAAGTGGACTTGCCGCTTCCGGGAAGTCCGCTTACCAGTACCAGAAACGGATGAGCCCAGGGTACAGGAAGGTCGGTTATAACCCCTTCTACCTCAAGCACGTCCTCCGAAATCTTCACTACTCTCCCATGACCTGTACTATGACCTCGCGTGAGCGGGGGCGAGTATCAAAGTCTACCAGGACTATTTGTTGCCATGTACCTAAGGCCATCCTTCCATCTACTAAGGGAATGGTGAGTGAAGCCCCCAGCAGTGAGGAACGAAGATGAGAATGGGCATTGTTATAGTGCCGGTAGGATTCTGCGGAGGGAATAAGCTTCTCCCACAGGTCTTTAAAATCCGAGATAAGCCCGGATTCATTTTCCACCGTGGCGAGGGCGGCGGTGGAACCCACTATAAAGGTGACTACCACTCCCGAAGTTATGCTTGTTTTCCCTACCTCAGCTTCCACTTCACGGGTAATATCTGTTACCTCGCCTTTCCCTCTGGTCTGAAAGCCGATCCTCTTAGTAACTACCATTCTTGCCTCCACATAGCTTTTGATATGCTTCTTGATAACGGCGGGATGTCTCCTGGATGACCTCCTGGGGGATAAAGGGAGGTGGCGTCCCCCCCTCCCACCCCAGGGAGGATAGGAAATCACGAAAGGGCTGCTTATCCAGACTTCTCCCTCCATAGCCCTCCCCCACCCAAAATCGACTGGAATCAGGAGTTAAAAGCTCATCGATAAGCATAATCTCGTGTTCACCATCATAGCCAAACTCAAACTTGGTATCGGCTAAAGTTATCCCCTGCCTTCTAACCTCCCCGGCGGCAAAAAGATAGAGCTCAACACTCTTTTCCTCAAGCACCAGAGCTACTTCATTCCCCACCATCTCTACAAGTTCTTCCACCTCAAGAGGCCTATCGTGCTTTTCCTCCTTGGTAGTGGGAGTAAAAATAGGGACGGGTAGCTTTTGACCTTTTACCAGCCCTTCTGGCAAGCTAACACCGCCTGCTTTCCCCGACCTTTGGTATTCCAGGAGAGCCGAGCCGAAAAGGTAGCCCCTGACGATACACTCCACCGGGATGCGCTTTGCCTTCCTTACTACCATTGACCTTCTCCAGATATACTCTGGGAAAGAATGGTCGTGATCCACCAGGCGTATCAAATGGTTGGGGATGATATGAGAAGTAGCAGAAAACCAAAAGGCAGAAAGGCGGCTGACGACTTCACCCTTTCCTGGCACACCGCAGGGAAGGGAGAAATCAAACGCGGAGATGCGGTCAGTGGCCACCATCAAAAGCTCATTTGGTGAAAGTTCATATGTATCCCTTACCTTACCCCGATAGACCAGAGGGAGGGAAAGGTTGGTCTTAAGAAGAGCATCGGGCAAAGATTTCATCTACGTACCTCAGATAGAACTCTACATCAAAAAGTTTGGCCAGCTCCGGGGAGGAAAGGTAGGATTCGATTTCACCGTCACTTCGGAGAATGTCGAGGAGGCTTTTGCCTTCCTTCCCTGCCCTAAGGGCGTGCTTCTGCACCAGATGATAGGCCTCCTCTCTGGATAACCCTTTTTGTATCAGGGCCAGGAGCACCCTCTGGGAGAAGATAAGCCCCTGCGTGAGGTCAATATTCCTTCGCATCCGCTCAGGATACACCTCCAGCCCCTCCATAACTTCAGTGAACAGGCTCAAAGCATAGTCGGTCACCAGACAGGAATCGGGAAGGATGATGCGCTCGGCTGAGGAATGGCTTATATCTCTCTCCTGCCACAGGGCAACGTTCTCCAGGGAGGTTAGAGCATATCCTCGGACTAATCTAGCCAGGCCACATATTCGCTCGCAAAGCTCAGGGTTCTTCTTATGGGGCATGGCTGATGATCCGGTCTGTCCGAAGCTGAAGGGCTCTGATATCTCAGAGACCTCCGTTTGCTGTAATCCCCGAAGCCCCAGAGCAAACTTCTCCAGAGAGCTCATGATGAGGGCCAGGGTGGTGACGAATTGAGCATGCCGGTCACGCTGCAAGATCTGGCTGGATACAGGAGCCGGGGAAAGCCCCAGCCGTTTGAGTGCTCTTTCCTCAACGCCCGGGGGGACAGTGGCATAATTTCCCACCGCCCCGGATATTTTACCATAAGAGATAACCTCTCTGGCCTGTGATAGCCTTTGAGCATTCCGCTTCATTTCCTGGGCCCACAGCAAAAGCTTTAAGCCAAAGGTGGTGGGCTCAGCATGTATGCCGTGAGTTCTTCCCATCACGGGTATCCTTTTGTATTCCCTGGCTTTCTGCTCTAAGACCTGGATGAGCTCCTGTGTGTCGCGATCCAGAATGGATTCTGCCTCCATAAGCTGGAGGCTTAAGGCAGTGTCCATCACATCAGAGGAGGTGAGGCCAAGATGGATAAATCTTCCCTCCTCCCCCAGGCTCTCGCATACTGCGCCTGTAAAGGCGGTCATATCATGGTGGGTGATAGATAGCAGCTCATTTATCCTATTAAGGTTGTAATGGGCTTTTTCTACTTTAGGAATTGTCTGTTCAGGGATGACCCCTTCTTCTGCCCAGGCCTGGCATACGCTTATTTCCACCTTAAGCCAGCGGTCAAACTTACTCTCCTCAGACCATACCTTCTTCATCTCCGGTCTTGAGTAGCGTTCAATCACCGAAGTTCCCCTTTATACTTCTCACATGCTTTCCTCACTTCCTCATATTTAAGCCCCAGTATTCGGGCGGCCAGGAGAGCGGCATTCTTGACCCCTCCGATAGCCACGCAGGCCACCGGCACCCCCGGAGGCATCTGCACTATGGAGAGGAGGGAATCAATTCCCGAGAATTCACTCCGGGGAAGGGGGACACCAATGACCGGGATGGTAGTCCAGGAGGCAATCACCCCCGGAAGATGGGCAGCCATGCCCGCTCCAGCGATGATGACCTCAACTCCGTGGTCACGGGCCGACATCCCATATTCTCTTGTCTCCTCGGGGTGGCGGTGAGCGGAGATAACCTTCAACTCATAGCTTATGCCTAAACTATCCAGCAAAGGGAATATGGGCTCGAAGAATGCCCTATCTGATTCGCTTCCGATCAGTATGCCCAGAGATGGCATGCTTTTAAGATTATACCATGGGGAATTCAAGCTTAACTCACCGGGCTTAGCACCTCATCCGGGCTTCCGATCCTACCCAGGATGGCGCTGGCGGCGGCCACCGCCGGACTGGCCAGATACACCTCCGATTTCGGGCTTCCCATCCTGCCCACGAAGTTTCGATTGGTGGTGGCAACACATCTTTCTCCAGAAGCCAGGACTCCCATATGTCCCCCCAGACAGGGTCCGCAGGTAGGAGCGCTCACCACCCCACCAGCCCTGATGAAGGCCTCAATAATCCCTTCTCGCAATGCCTCAAGGTAAACCCTCTGAGACCCGGGTATTACGATGAGGCGAACGCGGGGGTGTATACTTCTGCCCTCCATTATGGCCGCACTCATCTTCAGGTCGGAAAGCCTGCCGTTAGTGCAACTGCCGATGACCACCTGGTCTATTTCTATATTCCCTACCTCGCTTATGGGCTTAGTATTTTCCGGCGAAGAGGGAAGGGAGACCTGGGGTTCGATGAGAGAGACATCAAATTCCATCACTTTCTCATATTCAGCATCCTCATCCAGGCTTAGAAGGGAATGCTCCATTTTTCCCACATACTCCGCGGTTATACCATCGGGGGGAAACATTCCCGCTTTAGCTCCTGCCTCAACTGCCATGTTGGCCATGGTGAACCTGCCATCCATAGGTAGACCCCTCGCCACCTCCCCCCCAAACTCCAGCGCTTTGTAGATAGCTCCATCCACTCCCATCTTTCCGATGGTGTACAGAATAAGATCTTTTCCTCCCACCCATTTCTTAAGCCTTCCTTGATACAAAATCTTCACCGTGGGCGGAACTTTCATCCATATTTTCCCCAGGGTCATGGCATGAGCGATGTCCGTGGAGCCCATACCGCAGGCAAATGCCCCCAGCGCCCCATAGGTTGAAGTATGAGAGTCAGCTCCCACCACCACATATCCGGGAAGGATCAATCCCTCTTCAGGAAGGACAACGTGCTCAATTCCCCTTCCCGGAGGAAAATAGATAATGTTTTGACTTCGAGCAAATTCCCTCATCATCTTATCCTGCTCTGCCGAAGGAATGTCCTTAGCCGGTACAAAGTGGTCGGAGACCATCACTACCTTTCGGGGATCAAACACCTTTTGGGCCCCCATACGGTGAAATTCCTCAATGGCCAGGGGAGCAGTGATATCGTTGGCCAGGACGAGGTCAAGGTCGGCCTCCACAAATTCCCCGGGTGTAAGCTTTTTCTTTGTGCTATGGAGAGAGAGGATTTTTTCAGCCAGGGTCAAAAACAAACCTCCATTGCTCGGGGAGGACAGGCCTTAACGCATAGCTCGCAGGCAATGCATTTTTCATGATGAAAGTCTATCCGGCGAGTCTCAGGATCTACCACTAAGGCACCGGAGGGGCACAAAACAACACATGCTCCACAGTGGGTACATTTCTCCTCATCCCGTCGAATATCATGGGATAGAGGTTGGATCTTCAATCCTATACGGGCAAGGTAATCTACTCCCTTTTGGTAGCTTTCCTCTTCCCCCCAGAGTTCCATAACCATTAGCCCCTCCTCTTCCGGAGTAACCTGCGCCTTCAGTATGTTGAACCGAAGGCCATAGTCCAGGACCAGGGAACATACTATGGGCTGGTCCACCAGGCGGCGGGGAAAGTGGAGCACTATCCGATGTGATATGTCCATTACTATCCATTATTCCCGACTCCAGGGAATATTTCAAATCACTTATTACAGTATCTGGCCAAAATCTCTACACAAACCCCTCCTCTTGAAGAGAGAAGTTATTAACCCCTCCCCTCGAAGGGGAGTAAGAATTATGCTTTGATTTAAAATATCTTTGGTGAGATTTTTACATTCCCACCAGGGAATATCCAAAACCGCTCCTTGAAATAGATACAAAACACACCTATCTAATTTTCCGCCCCCACTTTCTTTCATCTTTTCATACATCTCCTCTGGATCAGACTGCCTCATCTGTTCTGGTGTCTCAACCCCGATCGAATACAGTCTCTCTGCCGTAGCCGGGCCAATATTCCGCAGCGATTGTAAACGTTTAAGAGCCTGATTACTATATTGAT
>DFBE01000001.1:0-1410 GCA_002367275.1 Dehalococcoidia bacterium UBA3088
GAAAATAAGCAAGCCTGTCATCAAAGGGCCTTTATTCCCCCCTCTCTCTAGCTCTCCCCCGCAAGGGGGGAGAGGACTGCTCCCTCTCCCTTGATGGGAGAGGGAGACATAAGTGCAGTTATTTTTGCAGTTAACTCTAGCTAACATTCTAATGTAGGTTAGGGTGCAGTGCCACCGCTTCTACCTTCACCACTCCCTTAACATACCGGTTACAATAGTAGTCCCCGGGCACTATCAGCCTTACGGGCCCTTCATAGGAGGGCAGAGACTTACCATCCTTCTCATAAGCCAGGATTATATCCATCCCCGATATTTGGTTCATCACCTCCCCCCAGGATAGAGCTACGCTATAGCCATCCTCGCCGGTAACGATGATAATATCTTCAGGGCTGGTCTGTACGCCCCTGGTTCCGGTATAGCCTGCTGCCAGCATAGCCTTCTTTAAGGGCACCCCGGTGTAGGTAAATGGCCCTATGTATCCTTTATGATAACCCACCATCATCACCGGCGCCTCCCGCTTCCCCAGCTCTCTCAGATAATCTACCGATAAAACCACTTCCCTTTCAAACAGCCCGGTGAAGGTTACTCCTTCTGATATTGCCGGGTAGTATAGCGGCTCGCCATATTCTCCCTTCCCGAAGTCCCTGATTATGGCTTGCCCTTCTGGAGAAATAATGTATCTTATGAATGTCTTTGCCAGGTCATAGTTTACGCCGGGGTGTTTTTTCGGATTTACGGCAATAGCAGAGTAGCGGTTAACCAATCTGGGATCGCCTTCACACAGAATTTCCAGGTCAGTGTTGCCCTTCACTTTAATGTAAGTGCTCCTATCGGTCATGAAGTACCCTTGATTATTACTGGCGCTTTTCAGGGTGGCGCCCATAAAATCGTTTGTTACCTTATACCAATCCCCTGTCGGCGTTATGCTCGCCTCTTCCCAAATTGACATCTCCTTTCGGTGCGTCCCGGAATTGTCCCCTCGGGAGAAAAAAAGCGATTCGGCCAGGGCAATCCTGGTATATGCCTTTGCCGCATCTGTCGTCCCCCTTATACCCGCTGGATCATCTTTAGGTCCGACAATCACAAAATCGTTGTACATTATATATGTTCTATTGAGCCCGTATCCATCGGCCACAAATTTCCTCTCCTCTTCAGGGGCATGTACCAGCACAAGGTCGACATCACCCTTCCTGCCCAGGTTCAGGGATGCACCACTTCCTGCCTTGGTCACCTCAACCCGGCAACCGTATTTCTCCTCGAACGGCTCGATTAACGCATCCATGAGCCCCAGCTCGTAAGGGCTTCCCGTGGCAATTCTTAATACTGAGCTAGCTTCGGGATCCGAATAAGAAGGATTTGCCCCGGCAGAAATTCCCGGGGCTATTACTAAAGCAGAGACCAGCAGTACAC
>DFBE01000001.1:1435-5538 GCA_002367275.1 Dehalococcoidia bacterium UBA3088
CATCATCGCTCTATGCTTATCAGGTGCCTTCTGTCTAAGCCATTCTTCTTCCGTTGCCGCAGAAGGGCTATACATCTGCGGGTAGTTCTTGAACATGATGTCATTTCTTCTGATTATGCTATCGTAGCCCGGTGTCTCCCACTCAAAGTCGGGAAGATGCTTTACCTGATAGCTCTCTTTAAGCGGATGGGTCAATATCTCTTCCACGTGCTGTATCTGTAGCCATCTAAGTTCGGTAAGCTCTTGAGGGCTGATCTCGTACTTTCCTCCCCAGAGCCTGGTCTTTAACTCAACCAATCTATCCGCATCCACCTCGGGCTCCCAGGTGATATGCTTTCCTACAGGTGTTTTAGGCTGAGGATAGGCACTCCATACCTCGTAAGGTTCTGGATTGGTCTTGCTGATAGGAACGCAATTCACCCCCGGCCTCCAGGATGCCATCACTGCTTCACCGGTGGAAATTCTCTGTATGATGATGCTATGTCCTAACCGTGGATCCATGTCAAATGTGCCGTATCTGACCCTGCCCCCGGTGAGATACATGACCGTATCGCTGAAACATGGTGATTTCCCCGCCATACCCCTCATGTCAGTTCGGTCGTAGATGCCATCCGGAAAAAGCTCATCCAGGGCCAGCTTGCACATGCCGGCAGCGTGGAATAGCCCTTCGCAGTCATGCCCGTGAAACTTCACCAAATCTTTTAACGTAATGGTCTTAGTCATCATGTAGTATCTTCCCTTGGCCGCATCAGTATCCAGAACCTCAAAGGTGGGTGCATAGGGGGCATCCACCTCCGGGCAATACCAGCATGGCTCATCATCTACCGGACCAACTCCAGTCACGATGTAGGGTGGCCTCGGTTCATAAGTGGTATCTCGCCCTTCAAATGCAACATCCTCCTGGGAGAAGACCGGGGCTGTCAATAAGCCTAGACTGATCAGTATAGTGAGCGCAGATAGTTTAAGCCTCCTCATCTACTCCTCCTTTCCTTATTCTCTAATAGACAGTGAAGCCATAATCCTCAAAGATTCCCTTCCCGAAATCTGAGGCAACAAAGTCTACAAACTTTTTGGCTAACGCTTCATCTTCAGAGAAAGTTAAGGTGCCTATGGGGATAATATCTATCTCGTTTACATCTTCTGATATCTCCACCATATCGGTTTCATCTTCACGATCGAATAGAGAAGATTGCCACACTATTACTGCATCTACTTCTTCTTCACTGATTAACTCTACCAGCTCAGTATTGGTTACAGTATAGATTTCAGTGTTTTCGTATACTTCATCAGCAATATCGGCGTTGTCCAGTATTTCCTCGGTTACTCTACCAATGGCGCACTTCTCCGGGTCTCCCAGGGCTAGTTCTACATCCTCCCCGGACAGGTCATCCAGTGACTCTATATCTTTGGGATTTCCTTCCTGAACGGCTATAACCGGGGTATGGTAGGCAACATATTCTTCATACTCAATAAACTCCTCATCCTTTGCCTGTTCAAAGTAGTGCATCCCTCCTGGCATGTAGGCATCTCCCTCCTCCTCTGATTCTATCTGACCTAGAAGCATCCCTGAACCGCCGAAAATGTAGCTTACCTCTACGTCGTACTCGTCCTCGAATAGCTCACCTATCTCCTCCATGGGGCTCTTCATGCCCGCACCGCAATAAATGAGTAGCTCATCTGTTCCGGCACTCAAGCTCTGGGGAAAGAGAGTAAGACCTGCGGCAACTAAAAAGGATAGTGCTCTAAATATATCTTTTCTCCTCACCTTATCCTCCTTCCAATAAAAATGCCTGCCTCCAAAACGGAAAGGCAGGCAAAAAGCAAACCCCAAAGCCGCTTCCCCCTCTCCTTTCCGAACTCGGGAGGCGTAAACATTTCTATTTACACCCTCGAAAGCTCCGCTTTACCGGTTGCCCGCCATGGATTACTCTTTAGGCAGAGCAACTCGGAGAGCAGGATGTTTTACTTCCGAAATCCATTGTACCTGGGCCTGGTATGCTGGTCAAATATTTTTTGCAGCCTTCGGACGCTCTTGACAGCTCTACGCCTTTAGGTTTATCCTCATAAGCAAAAGAAAGGAGGAGAGATGGAAGCATATTGTGTTAAGTGCAGGGCCAAAAGGGAGATAAAGGACCCTAAGAAGGTAACTTTGAAGAACGGGAGGCCTGCTACTCAGGGGACCTGCCCGGTGTGCGGGACAAAGGTGTTCAGGATAGGCGGTTAGGCTCACTTAATCAGGCTTATTTAGCTTAAGATATTTGTAAGAGCAGGCTTAAGCGGTCACTCTTTTTTACCAGCACGTCCAGGAGGTAAGGAAAGTGGNNGTTGTTCCTCCAGGCTCAACGGTTGAGTTAGTGACCGCCCAGGTTATGGTATATGGTTCACTGTTTCCTGTGTAGGGCGAGGGAGTTATTGATATAGGCCTGTGCTTCATACAGGCCCCGGTTATCTCTATAGTAGAGTCCCCATTATTTTCCAGAAAATACTCCTGCTGTATAAACGTTTCTCTGAGATCCTCCCATGAGTCCGCCTCTATGGTGTCGGTGATGGTATGAATATCCGTGGTGAAATCTAAAGGTTCTGACTTTGTAACCAGTTCAGGCTCATTATACATCCCGCACAATCTGGACAGGAGTGGCCTTTTTTGGATATGGATTTCATATAGCTTACTTTCCTTTTTATCCTCAGTTTCAAAGACTATGTCCGTCTTTCCTGCTCGCAAGGCCTTAAATTTGAATATGTGCGTGGTCGCCCCCACCAGCCCTTCCGGAGGCGCTTTATATTCCTCGCCCAGAAGCTCTATATATTGGGGGTCATACTTAGCGCATTTCCATACTGCAAAGGGATTGATGACCTCAGAAAGAGAGATTTCAAAGGCCTTTCCTTCCTCAACTTTGATTTTATCTGCTGAATCCGGGTAGCCATAAGTCATGCTCACCCCGCCGAACATGAGCGCAAATATCAGGCTTAATATTCCCAGCCCTTGCCTCATATACTTTTCCTCTTACCCTGCTATCCAGCCACCCCTTGTGTAATGGTTTATATAGGCATAGGGTATTGTACCATACCCCTCCTCATACTGGCTATCGTAGGCCCAGTCTTCCCCCCAGGAGTTTCGCAATATGAAGTATCCTCCTCCAGGATGGTCTTCATCATCCTTATACCCCACCAGGTTTATGGCATGACCGCCCCTAAATTCATCGTCGCTTAAGGGCATGGGTATCTCACCTGTTCTACAAACTTCAGGACTTAAATGCCAGGATGAGTACACCGGGATTCCGCATACCACGATATGGTTTTCTTCCAGGGAGTTTTTGAGCATATCTATATCTATATCCAGCGGGCCAGAATAGTAATCTATATCCGAAAAGGTGTATTCCTTTGCCTCCTCCACTGCACCCTCAGGCGGAGGTCCCTGCCCTGGGTCAGAGGTTTTATATGGCTCATACGGCCAGGTAGATTCAAGGCAGGCACCATCTTCTTCTAATACCCGCTCGGCTGCCCAGTAGTAAGTGCCATCCTCGTCTGGTTCTCCATCCCTTTCCTTACACGCCCAGTAGAAGAATTGCTCACTTAAGTCCAGGTCTGAATCTTCGCCTAAGTTATTTATGCATTCATACTCTAAAAAGGCAACACTGGCAAAGGCGACGCAAGTTCCCCTGTGGCCCTGGTCTTTTATGGGAGGGCAATCCGAGATAAGGTTTACTTCTCCCCCTCCTGAAGAATAATCCTCCGTGAGTAGCTCTTCCCAGCCTACAATATCCGGCTCGTCCTCCAGCACAAGACCCAGGGGATACTCTTCTACAGACCCAAAGGACATATCTGGCATGACTGAAGTTATTTCGGAAAGCCACTCCGGGTCTATCTTAAGCTCATCGCAGACCATATCGTCGTCAACTTCCAGCAAAGACAAAAACTGCTCTACGCTACGATACCCCAGCGCACGCATGTGCTCGGCCTGCCTTGGGGTTAGGTAGCTAGCTAAATCGCTATCTAAATCTTCTTCACCTGCCAGCGCCCCCAGGTTCAAAGGTACCAGAAGCAAGCCCAGGGCAAGCAATACCTGGACAAACCTTGTGCTTTTCATTCCACAGGGTAGTATT
>DFBE01000001.1:5549-5851 GCA_002367275.1 Dehalococcoidia bacterium UBA3088
CTGGTGACCTTCAGGAATTTTTCCTCATCCTGGCATTTAAACTTAAAGTAAAAACCATCAAGTTCAAGGGATTCACCTGCCTCGCAGGCTTCCTCTATTTCCTCAAAGTCTAGCTCTTCCAGTTCTTCAAGCAAATCTTCCTTTGAGCTTTCAGAGGAGGCCTCTGACTTTTCTACATCATAAGCCAGATAAATGTAGCTTTCTATTTTCCCATAATATTCCTTTCCTTCCTCGGTGGTCAGGACAGTGGCCTCCACGGTAAACTCTTCACCGGGAATCGGGACAGGTATTTTGACCGTAAG
>DFBE01000005.1 GCA_002367275.1 Dehalococcoidia bacterium UBA3088
GTAGAGGTTTGTCCAGTAGGAGCTATACAAGTTATCCCAGAGGGGAGCTGAACCATGTTAAAAAAATATCGTTATGATCTGAATTATGAGATGGTTAAAACAATTGGAGAGGAGTTTGGTCCCCAAAAGTGGGTTAAGAGATTGGTAGATAGTAATGAATCACCTGGCGATTTCTTTGCTAGGTATGGGGAAGAATTAATGGCGAGATGTCTAGAACTGGGAGATAAGAATACTGATAGAAGCTATGAGGTACTGAAAGAGGCGATTAGAAAGATGGGTTCAATGAAGTTTCCTCTCCTTCCTCAGAGATTTGTGGAGATTGCATATCTTAGTACCCAGCCATTTAAGAGGTTACGGATTTATGCTAACACTCCAAAGATATTCTCATATGGATTAGGTGAATGCTCAATCTATCAGGAATTAAAGGGTAAATTTAGTGATGATGTGCTTAGAACATTACCTTGCAAAAATGTTTGCATCTCACTATTAAAGAAGGTCTTTTCATCATTTGACCTAGACGTGATAATAACTATGGATTCAACCCTTGCCGAGGGTAGTGAATGTCGGTTTACAGTTAAAAAGAGTTAAAAAGATAAAGGCGTAGATTTTCTCTCTTATTGTTATTGTATGGATTGTACGCTGTGATGTCGCCAAAGTAGAGTTAGGAGGAAGTAATGAGTGAGAAGGAGAAATTATTTTCTATTGTAGGTTCTGGGTACGTTTTGAATAACCCTGAGGTATTAGAAGAGTATTCCAAGGATCATAGCTTTACCCCTCAAAGGAAGCCTGATTTAGTCGTAAAGCCTAAGAATCCTGAAGAGGTGCAAAAAATAGTCCGGTGGGCCAATGCCACCAATACCCCTCTTATACCGGTATCATCGGGCCCCCCCCATTTCAGGGGAGATACCATTCCTCGCATGGGAGGGGTGGTGGTGGATTTATCCCGGATGAATAAGATTGAATGGATTAACCGTAAGAATAAGATAGCCTGCGTTGAGCCGGGAGTAACCTTTGCTCAACTCCAGCCCGAGCTTAAAAAAGAGGGGTTGAAACTTCCCGCGCCTCTCCTTCCCCGGAGCACAAAGTCGGTGATAGGTAGCTTCCTGGAGAGAGAGCCTGTCCTGACCCCCCGCTATCAATGGGATGTTTCCGACCCCCTGCGCTGTGTGGAGGTGGTATTCGGTAATGGCGAGCTTTTAAGGTCTGGTGAAGCCTCTGGTCCGGGTACGATAGAGCAGCAGCGTAGCATAGGAGGAGCTCAGATATGGCCGGAGGGACCGCATCAAGTTGGCTATCATAGGATAATTCAAGGTGCTCAGGGAACGATGGGGATCGTTACCTGGGCTTCGCTAAAGTGCGAGACCCTGCCCAAAGTTCAAAAGCTCTTCTTCGTCCCTGCTCAGGAGGTAGAGAGCTTATTCTCTCTCGTCTACCGATTGCTGAAGGTGAACTACGGTGATGAGATACTCATCTTAAATAACCTTGATTTAGCCTGCCTTCTGGGCAGTGATGCCGCTGACATCGAGGAGAGGAGTGAGATCCTTCCTCCCTGGACCCTCATCTTCTGCCTGGCGGGTTATGATAGATATCCTGAAGAGAGAGTGGCCTACCAGGAAAACTATGTTAAGGATATTGCCCAGCAGTTTGGCTTAGAGCTTAAGATGAGCCTTCCCGGGGCGGGGGAAAGTAAGGTACTGGAGGCCTTATCCGGGACCAAAGACCCTTATTGGAAGCTCTTGCCCAAAGGTGAGTGTGAGGACATCTTCTTCATCACCACCCTGGACAGGACCCCTCCCTTTATACAGACCATGTATGAGGTAGCCTCCAGGTTAAGCTACCCCACCGGAAACATAGGAGTATATCTTGAGCCCATGGTGCAGGGAACTTCCTGTCACTGTGAGTTTGACCTCTTCTATGAGCCTTCCCAGAAGGAGAAAGTCCAGGAGCTATCCAACCTGGTAAGTTGTGCCCTTATGGCTAAGGGGGCATTCTTCTCCCGGCCTTATGGAGCCTGGTCAGATATGGTCTACTCTCAGAGTGCAGAATATACCGCGGCTTTAAGAAAGGTGAAGGGGATATTTGACCCCCAGGGGGTGATGAACCCGGGTAAGCTGTGCTTTTAGACCCAACGAAGTCCTCTCCCTTGAAGGGAGAGGTTAGGTGAGGGTGAATTGTTAAGGAGGTAAAAATGGCGCTTGAAGATTATAAAAAAGACATGTTAAGGTGCACCCGTTGCTCCTGCTGTAAGTGGATACCTGTATTCTCAATAGCCAAGAGCTGGAGGTTTGCCTATGGCTGCCCCAGTATAGCCAGGTATAACTTTCATTCCTACTCTGGAAGCGGAAAGTTGATTACTTCTCTTTCTCTCCTTGAGGGGAGGATTGATTACAGCGATAGATTGCTGGAGACGGTTTATCAGTGTACCATGTGTGGCTCTTGCGACCTCTCCTGCAGGATGGGTACTAACATGGAGGTATTGGAGATACTGCGTGAGCTTCGGGCTAAATGTGTCAACGATGGTCACCTCATCCCCGAGCATACTCTAATGATACAAAATTTAAAAACGGAAGACACTATTATTCAGGGGGCGAGGAAAGCCGACAGGGGTAATTGGGCTTCGGGTCTCAAAGTAAAGGACTTAACCAAGGAGAAGGCAGAAGTAGTATTCCATGCCGGATGTCGGTATTGCTCTGATCCTGAACTTCAGTCTATAGCCCGAACAGTGGTATCTTTGCTCCAAAATGCGGGTGTGGATGTGGGCATCATGGGTAAGGAGGAGACCTGCTGTGGGGGAAGGGTGTATGAAATGGGCTATTTTGGTGAGTTTACCAAGTACGCCGAGAATAACATCGATGCCTGGAATACCGCTGGGGTAAAGAAGGTGGTAACTGCCTGCGCTGATGGCTATGGCGCAGTAAAAGACCTCTATCCCAGAGTAGGCAAGAAGATGAACTTTGAGGTACTACATGTCACGGAATACCTAGACCAGTTGATAAAAGAAGGAAAGCTCAAGCTTAACAAGAAGGTTCCTCTGCAGATTACCTATCATGATCCCTGCCATTTAGGGAGGTTATCTGAGCCTCGTCTCCCTTCCTACGGAAGGGAGACGACTATTGAAGAGTTGAATATACAACCTCTAAAGGAAGTTCCCAAAGTCCTAGGTATGAATGGTGTTTTTGAACCCCCCAGAAGTGTACTTCGGGCTATCCCGGGAATAAAGTTGGTGGAGATGGAAAGAATTAAGGCATATAGTTGGTGCTGCGGTGCTGGTGGAGGAGTACTAGAAGCCTATCCTGACTTCGCTCTATGGACTGCCAATGAGAGAATAGAGGAGGCTAAATCTACTGGGGCGGAGGCCATAGTGACCGCCTGTCCTTGGTGTGAGAGGAGTTTTAACGACGCTATCAGGGAAAGTGGTGGGAGTATGAAGGTATATGACATCGTGGAGTTAGTTCAGGAGTCAATCTAAAAGGAGGGGAAGATGGTTTTAGCAAGGAATGTATACCAGGCGTTAGAGGACATTGTGGGGTTGGAGAACATCTCCGAGGAACCAGTAGATATGGATAGCTATACCCTCAACTGGTTCCCAGAGATTGATTATAGGTCTTCTCCCAGCAAGTTTCACTTTGTCCGTCCG
>DFBE01000066.1 GCA_002367275.1 Dehalococcoidia bacterium UBA3088
ACTCATGGAGTGCTTAAGCTGGAGGATTTTAAGGGAAGCTGGCTAATTCTCTTTTCCCACCCGGCAGATTTCACTCCCGTATGTACTACCGAGTTTATGGCCTTTGCTGAGATCTACGCTGAGTTGCGAAAGAGAGGTGTGGAGCTTTTAGGCTTGAGCGTTGACAGCGTCTCCTCACACATCGCCTGGACACGTAACGTGGAGGAAAAAATGGGGGTGAAAATACCCTTCCCTATAATCGCCGACCTTGATAAAGAGGTTTCTCTGGCCTATGGCATGATCCATCCCAGTGAGAGTAAGACGGAGACTGTCAGATGTGTATTCGTAATTGACCCCACCCAGATCATCCGCACCATACTTTATTATCCCCTGACCACGGGCAGAAACATGGATGAGATAATAAGGATAGTAGATGCTTTGCAAACGACTGATGCCCATCACGTAGCTACTCCCGCCAATTGGAGGCCAGGTGACAAGGTAATCGTGCCCGCGCCTAACACCCAGGAGATGGCCGAAGAAAGGCTCAAGGAGGAGTATGAGTGTAAGGACTGGTATCTCTGTCTGAAGAAGGTTTAGTCTCAGAGTAGGAGGTGTATTATGGGGTGCATTAGCCCTGATGGTAAGCCAACAGAATCGGGCAGAAAAATGTTAGCTGCCCTGCAAAAGGGGATGAGGTCTCCTGAAGATATAGTCAGGGAAGCGGGCCTTCCTCTGTTTCGGGTGAGAAGTGGTCTCAGGGATATTGTGGGAGCGGGTCTGGCTGAGCAGAAGGGCGAGAGTTATGATATCACCACTAAGGGGCTTGAACTCCTCTAATTGGCAATTAAAGACCATTCCAGGGAAAAAATGTAATAAATAAAAGGAGGTAATAAGATGCTAGGTGAGAAAATGTTGAATGCGCTGAATAAACAGGTCAACAATGAGATGTATTCTGCCTATCTATATATGTCCATGTCTGCCTACAGTACATATATCGGGCTGAAAGGATTTGCTAACTGGTTTATGGTTCAGTATCAAGAGGAGATGGTACACGCCATGAAAATCTACGACTACATCAATAGCCAAGATGGGCAGGTAAAGCTTATGGCTATTGCACAACCGCCAACAGAATTTGCATCGCCCCTGGATATGTTTGGGAAGACCCTGGAGCATGAGAAGTTTATCACAAAGTGTATCAATGATCTGGTTGACCTTGCCATGGAGGAAAAGGACCATGCTACCAATATCTTCCTTCAATGGTTTGTTACTGAGCAGATCGAAGAGGAGGCCAACGACAATGAAGTCATATCCAAGTTTAAACTGGTGGGGGAAAGTGGCAATGCCTTGCTTATGATTGATAAAGAGCTGGCAGCAAGGCAAAAGTGAATGAGGAGAAAATGATAGCAGCAGATTTAAGGAAACTGTGGCTTTGGGAGTCAAGGGCAATGAAATATAAGAGGTCGAATTTAGCAGTAAATCTGCAACAAATGACCGGGAGGTGAAAATATGTTATCGAAAATACCCATAGGCCTTGAGAAAGTAGAAAAGGGAAACCTGGACAAAGAGATATTAAGGGTTGGAATAATAGCTGAGTTAGACGCTATAAACCTTTATGAGCAGATGGCAGCTATGACTGAGAGTGAAAATATTAGAAAAGTTCTCCTGGATATAGCCAAAGAAGAAAAGGCACATGTGGGGGAATTTCAGGCTCTACTGTTGAAAGAAGATAGGGAGCAAGAAAAAGAGTTGGAGGAGGGCAGAAAGGAAGCCGAAGAGTTGACCAGATAAAGAAACGAGGGTCAGATGAAAGGATTTAAGATATCACAGGTTATTGTTGGCCTATTGCTTGCCACTACAGTAGTCTTCGGATTTTCCGGGGGCCAGATATCTGCGGTAGATTTATTAACCACACCAGACGATCACCATCACGGTGATAATTATGAAAGCTCCCATCATAACCAGGCAACTGAAAAGGAAGGAGGTAATATCACTATGGACGAGAAAGAAAAATACTTGACCACCAACCAGGGTGCCCCCATAGATGATAACCAGAGCTCCCTCACGGCTGGTGAAAGAGGGCCGACTCTTCTTGAGGACTACCAATTCATAGAGAAACTGGCTCATTTCGATCGTGAACGAACTCCAGAGCGGGTGGTGCATGCCCGGGGAACAGGCGCCTACGGCTACTTTGAAGCCTACGGCAATGTCGGTCAATATACCTGTGCAAAATTCCTCCAGGAGAAGGGTAAGCACACCCCGGTATTTGTGAGAGTTTCTACAGTTATTCACTCCAAGGGATCGCCCGAAACGGCACGCGACCCCCGAGGGTTTGCGGTCAAGTTATATACCGAGGAAGGTAACTACGATATAGTAGGTAACAACCTGCCCATTTTCTTCATCAGAGACGCCATCAAATTCCCCGATGTTATCCACTCGTTAAAGCCTGACCCGGTGACCAATATACAGGATCCGAATAGATACTGGGACTTCTTCTCCCACACCCCAGAGGCTACTAACATGATAACCTATGTGTGGTCGGACCTGGGTATACCCAAAAATTACCGACACATGAACGGGTTTGGCGTTAACACCTTTGTGTGGGTCAACGCCGAGGGCAAGAGAACTTACATCAAGTACCACTGGATTTCAAAGCAGGGGGTGGAAAGCTTAACCCGTAAGGAGGCAGGGGAAGTGAGCGGCAATGATCCTCAGCACGCCACCCGGGATCTGTATAATGCCATCGCCAGAGGTGATTATCCAGAGTGGGAATTCTGTGTGCAACTGATGGATCCCCAAAAGGAATCAGAACTGGACTTCGACCCTCTGGATGATACCAAGATCTGGCCTGAGGATGAGTTTCCTCTTTTGCCCATAGGCAAGATGGTGTTAAACCGCAATCCAGAGAACTTCTTCGCCGAGGTGGAGCAGGCTGCATTTGCTCCCGCGGTCATGGTGCCAGGGATTGAGCCTTCAGCGGATAAAATGCTACAAGGACGTATGTTTGCCTATCCCGATACGCAACGCCATCGCATCGGGCCCAATTACTTAGACATCCCCATCAACCGACCCAAGGTAGAGGTTAACAACAATCAAAGCGACGGCTACATGACCATGAGCAATCCATCTGGCTCCATCAACTACGAACCCAGCAGTCTGCCTGGTGCATTGAAGGAAGCCCCACCCTATCCCAAATCTAAGGCACATATCGAGGGGCAAACCGGACGGGCGAAGATCACTAAGACCAATGACTTTGAACAAGCGGGGGAACTTTACCGGAGCATGTCCAAGACCGAGCAGGATCGTCTGATAGATAATCTGGTCTTTGACTTAAAGGATGTGGATAGGCCTATCCAGGAGCAGATGGTTTCTTACTTCTCGAAGGCAGATAGAGAGTATGGGAGGCGTGTGGCCCAAGGCCTGGGCATATAATTACCAGGCTAATTGATGCGAAAGGAGATATGATGAAGAAACCTGGAAAGATGTGGAAGCTGACAACAGCCATCCTGACCGCTGGTTTAGTAGTCGTAGCTCTTCCCTCAGTTCCTTTGCAAAGTCAGTCTCTAAAAGATTGTCCCTGCCCTTCGGGAGAAGGGGAAGTAAAGTGGGTATCCACACATTGGCTCCTAAACCATCTAGAGGACACCAACATTATAATCATCGATGCTCAGCCCACAATCTGGGATTACACCAGTAAACACATACCGGGAGCGATTTACTTGAATGAGAATATCTTCCGCTTTCATAAGGGCCTAAGCCCCTCATCCTATATACCTGCCCAAGCTGTTGAGCCCATCTTTCAGGCCATGGGCCTCGACCCTGAGGTTCCAGCGGTGGTCTACACGGGTAAGGGGGCTCATTCGGGCAAGGGTGATGGCCTGGAGCAAACTCATGTAGCTTATTGCCTTGCCAGATACGGGCATAACCATGTCTATGTCCTGGATGGGGGGTTTGAAAAGTGGATCACTGAAGGGAAACCGGTAACACAGGTATATGCCCAAACTAAAAGTTCCCATTTCAAGGTCGAAAACAGGATAACAGAGTATGCTATCTCCATGGAAGAAGTAAAGAGGCTAAAGGCTAACCCGGATGTTGTGCTTATTGATGCCCGGCCTGCCTCCGTTTATCAGGGCCAGGGACCCTGGAGCAAACCAGGGCATATACCCGGGGCGGTGAATTTACCCTGGAAGACTCTGATGGATGAAGATAATCCCCGTCTGCTAAAGCCAGAGGCAGAGATAAAATCTATTCTGAGGGAGCATAGAGTTACACCGGATAAGGCCATCATCTGCTCCTGTGGTACCAGTCGCGAGGCCACCGCGGAGTTTATTCTTCTCAAGTGGTATCTTGGTTACCCCGATGTTTTGCTGTATGAGGGATCCTTCACTGAGTGGAGCGCCTATCCGGAAAACCCCACAGTGACTGGACCGAATCCCTGGTAGAATAAGGAGGCGAGCATGTGGGAATGCGCTGTATGTCATCATGTTGAGCTAGGCATAGAGGCTCCGTCTAAATGCCCAGTTTGTGATGCTCCCCAAGAGAAATTCATACCGTATGAGAGTAAACTAATTAAAGGGACCAAGACTTTACAGAATTTAAAAGCTGGCTTCATCGGGGAAGCTCAAGCCCACCAGAGAAACTTAGCCTTTGCTATGAAGGCAGAAGAGGAGGAACTGCCTCAGATAGCTAAATTATTCCGTGCTATAGCCGAAGCTGAGGCAGTTCATGCCTTCAATCACCTCAGGTTTTTGGGTGTGGTGAAAGATACCCAGAGCAACCTTGAAACTGCTTTTGAGAGGGAAACCATGGCCGAGGTTAAGATGTATCCCCAGTTTATAAAGGAAGCTGAAGAAGAGGGTAATCCTGGTGTAGCTTTGACCTTTAGCCGGGCTCGAGACGTAGAGCGTGAGCATGCTCGTCTGTATAAGAGAGCCTTAGATCACCTGATAGCGGAAAGGGAGACCACTTACTATATTTGCAGTGTTTGCGGGTATGTCTCTGACGGCATTCTTCCTGATGAATGCCCTATATGTGGGGCAAGTAAGGATAAGTTCAGGAAGATTTAGCTTTTAGAGAGCAAGCCAGAATTAAAAAGGAGACAGGTAAGGGTTAGCGCCGATACTACCGCTTTCATTAGAAAAGCGCTGTGATATCCTATTCTGGGAATGTTATGTTGGGGCTTAGCGTATAGTCCAGGTTTATTTGATAGCCTGCGAAAATCTACTTAGATAACCTGAAGTGTAGAAAGAGAATAAGTCAGTTATCCTATTATTAGGTAATTGGTTGGTATGTTGTGAGGAGTGAAAAATGTTAGAAGATAAGCCTGGAAACCCCAAAGATGTTAAAAAGCGATTTGATGAGATCTCAAGAACCTATGACGAGATGGGAGAGACGTTTGAGAGCAAGCTGGGGCAACGCTTACGCTCAGAACTGATAGAGGAACATCTACCTAAGGGTGTGAATGCAAAGGTCTTAGATGCCGGTGGGGGAACAGGTAGGACAACACTACCTCTGGCCAAAATGGGATATCACGTAACATTATGCGATATATCACCTGGCATGCTCGATGTTGCGAGGGAGAAATTAAGCAAACAAAGATTATTAGATAAGGTAGAGGTCAAAGAGGCCGATATTGCTTCCCTTCCATTTGCAGACGAGACCTTCGATTTTATCATCTGCCTAGCTGGCCCCCTTTCGCTCGCTGATTCCTTAAAGGCAGCCAAGGAACTAGTCCGAGTAATGGAAAAGGAGGGAAAAATCATTGTTGATGCTTTCGGCCGTTACCAGGCTGGAATGCGTGAACTTAGCAAGCACCCAGAGGTAGCATTAAAATTGGTCAAGTTTGAATTGAACCATGGTTATGATGTTCACGGTGACTGGGGTAGAGTATTTGGCCCTGAAGAACTAAAAGGGCTGTTTGAAAGAAATGGAGTAAGAGTTATTGGGGTGTACGGCAGGTTTACGGAAATACTCCCAGAAGAGATTCGGGAGGCAAAGCAATGGGACGAGGAGCTATTCTCCAAGGTTTTTGAGATGATGATGCATTTGGCTAAGGAACCATCAATCATTGGAATGGCGGAGGATTTAATCCTGGTGGGAGAGAAAATATAGTAGTTAAAAGGCAGGAAATGAGGTAAAACATCATAAACAGGAAGGGAGGTTAAAGTTTATGAATGGCGACACGTCAAAGATGGATGTCGAAGATGAGAAGAGAATACTCATAGTTGGAGGTGTGGCGGGTGGTGCAACTTGTGCTGCTCGGGCACGCCGGCTTTCGGAAAAGGCAGAGGTAATCATCTTTGAGCGTGGCCCCTATGTTTCATTTGCCAACTGCGGCCTGCCGTACTATGTTGGTGATGTCATTACTGAAGAGGAAAACCTTCTGGTTGCCACCGCTGAGTTATTCAAGGAGAGATTCAATATCGATGTCAGGACCGAAAGCAATGTTCTATCTATCGATAGGGAAAGAAATGAGATTAAAGTGAAGGATCTGAAAACCGCTTCCGTGTACCATGAAAGATATGATGCTCTGGTACTTTCTCCAGGAGCAGCACCTATTCGGCCTCCACTTCCTGGTGTAAATCTTCCCGGTATTTTTGCTCTCCGGACAATTCCAGATAGCCGCCAGATCAGGGAATGGATTATCCAGAGAAATGTGAAAAATGCCATCATCGTCGGGGGCGGTTTCATCGGGTTGGAAATGGCCGAGAATCTGGTAAAACGTGGTATCTCAATAGCAATAGTTGAAATGCAAGCACAGGTGATGCCATCATTTGACCCAGAGATGGCCGCACCAATCCATGACCATCTAACTGCTCATGGCGTATCCCTTCACCTTGGTGATCCTGTGGCAGGGTTCGAACAAAACACCGATGGGACAATTTCTGTCAGTACTAAATCGGGTAATGCGTATACCGCGGACCTGGTTATCTTGGCCATTGGTATTCGCCCAGAAACTACTCTGGCTAGGGAGGCCGGACTGGAGATTGGAGCCCGTGGTGGCATACGGGTGGACGATCAAATGCGTACCGGTGATGAGCGAATCTGGGCAGTTGGCGATGCCGTCGAGGTGCGAGATTTCATTACTGGCAAATGGATTAATATTCCACTGGCTGGCCCTGCCCATCGGCAAGGAAGAATTGCCGCGGGAGCTATTCTGGGGCGTGATGTCAGGTTTCGTGGCGTTCAAGCTACAGCAGTCTGTAGTGTATTTGGTATGACCATTGCCTCAACTGGCGCCAGTGAAAAAACGCTGAAACAGGTTTATGCTGCCGACCAACCTGTGCATTACGGGAAGATATATCTATACCCGGGTCATCATGTTGAGTACTACCCCGGCGCAGAACCCATTGCTTTGAAGTTAATCTTTTCTACTAAAGACGGAAAAGTTCTGGGTGCTCAAGCAGTAGGTATGGAGGGAGTGGATAAGCGTATTGATGTCATCGCTCAAGCTATTCAACGGAATTCAACCGTTTTCGACCTCGAAGAAGCTGAACTCTGCTATGCGCCGCAGTTTGGCGCAGCTAAGGATCCAGTAAACGTTGCCGGGATGATAGCAGCCAATGCCCTGCGGGGTGATGCTCCAATCGCCCATTGGGAGGATCTTGCTGAAACAGATGCCCTGATTGTTGATGTCCGAAGCGCTGCCGATTTTGAAGCTGGTCATATAGAGGGAGCACTGAACATTCCCCTTGCCGAACTTCGTACGCGGATGACTGAGCTTCCACATGATCGCAAGATATGGGTCTACTGCAGGGTAGGACAGAGGTCATATTATGCTACCCGTGCGCTACGCCTGAATGGATTCAACACTCAAAATCTTTCCGGTGGTTTTCAAACCTACCAAAGTATGAGGCAGTTCATATCTCAGTAGAGTTGCCATCGATATATAATATGGGGATGACAATTCCCTAGGAGATGCCAAAGAAAGGGCTTATTAAATAGGGATATGGCTGTCCAGGTAGAGTTTCTGGAGTCTATTCCTTACTTTTCAGGATTGAGCCTTGACGCGCTGGATTCAGTCAGGGAGCTCATCTTTGAGAGAACGTCCGAAAGGGATGAGTTGATCGTACTCGAGGGTGAGTCGGCTGAGGCATTATATTTCGTCATCTCCGGAGCGGTGAAGATGTTCAAGACTTCTGTTGAGGGAAAAGAGCAGATTCTGAGCATTGTGCGCCCAGGGGAGTCCTTCAACGATATCTCTGTTTTCGATGGTGGGCCGAATCCGGCTAGCGTCCAGGCCATGGGACCAGCCGTCCTTTACGGGATAAGAAGGAATGATCTGGAGGTTATCCTCCGGGATCACCCCCAGGTAGCCCTGAATGTAATTCAAGTTCTGTCCCAGAAGATGCGACATCTGATGTCCCTGGTCGAAGATCTATCTTTCAGGCACGTTACGGGCAGGATAGCCAAGATACTCTTGGGGCACGCTGGTAATGGAACAGGCCCCCAACCGCGGCTCACACAACAGGAGATGGCAGCTATGGCAGGCACTGTCCGGGAGGTAGTCGGCAGGTCACTTAAAGCCTTAGAAGAAGAAGGAGCCATCAGGTTGGATCGCCACCGCATTGTAATTACCGACAAGAAAGCTCTTAAAAACATGGTGGAGGCATATTCTTGAGACAAAGGTCGCAGACAGACAGTCAACTCCCATCTTAATATGATTACGGATGGAGGCTAATAGAGTGGTGGAAATGCCGGTTGTAGACCAGGAAAAGTGTAATGGATGCGGACTATGTATCAACGTTTGCCATTGTAACGCCCTGGTGCTGGTTAACAACGTCATAACTGTCATCGAAACGGAGGAGTGTGAGTGGTGCACTCAGTGCGAAGCTGTCTGTCCCACCGGGGCCATAAGCTGCCCCTTTGAGATAGTTATCGAAGAACACTAAAGGCAGCATTTTCCTTTCCCTGCATCCCCAATGAGATAAAAGTCACATACAAGGATTATCTTTTTACCTAAAATAAGCTTGATTAGGAGAAGCGGAGGTAGCTATGTATAGGTCTAACAGGAGATGGAAAGAGAAGGACGAGCTTTTTAGCCCCGCGTGGCTTGAGGAGCTTTTTAGCCTGCAGCCAGATGGTGAGCAAAGTCCCAAGCTGGATCCCCCCCTGCCTGAGGAAACAAAGGACCCACAGCAGGAATACTGTGACCTTGTGCAAAGGACCCAGACCGATTTCATCAACTACAAGCATCGTGTGGAGCGGGAGAGGGAAGAACAGACAAAGTTTGCCCACCGGGAACTCATCCTGAAGCTTCTTCCTGTTCTGGATGACTTGGAGCGTGCCCTGGGAGACATACCCAGAGAGGTGGCCGACGACAATTGGGTGAAAGGCGTAAGTTTAATCCAGCGGAAATTGACAGCCATTCTGGAGGAAGAGGGTGTAAACAGGATCGATGCCCAAGGGGTGGAGGTCACACTGAAGGGTCGGAAGGCACGGTAGAAGGCGAATTCCGGGAGGTATAAGAGCGGTAACCATGGAATACAAGGACTATTATAAGACCATGGGCGTGGATAAGAACGCCACTCAAGAGGAAATAAAGAAGGCCTATCGTCGGATGGCACGGCAGTACCATCCTGATGTCAACCCGGGTAACAAGGAGACTGAAGCCAGGTTCAAAGAAATAAATGAGGCCTACGAGGTTCTGGGCAATGCCGAGAAACGCCAGAAGTATGACCAACTCGGAGCTAACTGGGAGCGATATGATGAGTGGCAGCAGGCCGGTGGTAAACCCCAAAACCAACCCTTTAATGGGAGCCAGTTTTGGTTCCGGCCTAATGGAAGCCGGGAGGCTCACTATCGAACCATGACCGAGGAAGAAATGCAAGACCTCTTCGGACCGTCCGGTGGCTTTTCCGACCTCTTCTATACCTTCTTTGGCGCTCCCCAGAGCGAGGCTCGCAGGCAATATCGCCTCCTGCCTCAGAAAGGTGTGGATATGGAACAGGCGGTGGAGATAGCGCTGGAGGAGGCTTTTAACGGTACCGCCAGGATCATCGATATGAGCAATGGCAATGGTGCCACCAAAACTATCGAGGCTAAAATTCCCCCGGGGGTGGAGGATGGATCGCGGGTCAGGCTCACCGGTCAGGGAGGATCGGGCATCGGGGGAGGTCCGGCAGGTGACCTTTACCTGGTCACAAAGGTTAAATCACATCCCATGTTTGAGCGAAAAGGGGATGATCTCTACGCCCAAATTTCGGTGCCACTGACGGTAGCAGTTTTGGGGGGCGAGGTTGACGTGCCTACCCTGAATAGCAGAGTGAAACTCAATATTCCGCCGGAGACGCAGAACGGAAAGGTCATCCGCCTTCGGGGTAAAGGCATGCCCAAGATTAAGCATCCCGAGAGCAAAGGACATTTATATGTCGAAGCCAAGGTGGTCCTGCCACAGAGGCTTTCAGATAGGGAGCGTGAGATATTTCAGGAATTGGCTAAACTGAGGAAAAATTAGCATGTAGGCAGGCTTTACCCTTGCCCAAAACTAAACAAAGGAGTGTGAAATGAAGGTTGAGGTCTATACCACACCAACTTGCGGCTATTGCCACCAGGCCAAGAGATTTCTCTCTGAACGGGGAGTAAATTTTACTGAGCATGATGTCTCCCGTGATAGGGAAGCAGGCGAGGAAATGGTTCGTCGGACAGGGCAGATGGGTGTGCCGGTCATCATCATTGATGGTGAGGTAGTGGTGGGATTTGACCGCCCAGGGCTGGAGAGCCTGCTTGCCAAAAACGGTAGTGGGCAACATCCCCGCTTGGGGGTGAAGGTAGCTGATGCTAGCAAGGTAGCTCAGAAGTTTGGCCTTGCTCCAGTGTTCGGAGCGCTGGTGGGTAAGGTTGGATCTTCATCTCTAGGAGAGAAAGCAGGTCTCCGGCAAGGCGACATTATCACTGAGGTCAACTTACGGCCCATTCACAATGCAGAGGACCTGGAAAATGCCCTCTCAGCACTAACCGTGGGCAGCCGAGTGGTGATAATCTTCCTTAGAGGACAAGAGACCTTGAAATCCGAGATTGTCGCTTAGCATATGGCCTAGAAAGAGCATATTCAGCCAGCAGAAGCATTGAGAGTTGAGTCATGCCAACCGCTACCCCCACAAGAGAGGTAACTTGTCTCTACCTGACCCCACAGAGCCAGGCGAGACTTCAGGGGCCGTTGACTGAGGCCCCAGCTTCTCCAAATCTTGTCTGGAGAGGCATTTTGCAGGAGGTTAATCCTGACGCTGAGGATTTTACAGACTCAACGATTCCTGAGTCCAACCCTATATCTTCAGTTATTAAAGAGCAAAACTGTTTTCTCCCGAAGGAGTGCCTTAGCTCTATTAGAAGTATACCACAAAAGGAGGCAATGGCGCATTCCTTCACCAGCACAAGGCTGGTGGTACCCTGCGCCCAATTTAATGGAAAAAGGGGGAATGCATTTGGCTAGCAAACGCATTGAGAGTAAAATCGAAGAAATGATTTCTAACATTGACCGTGTTCCGATGTATGACGAATTAGCAGATCAAGTACCGATAGAGTTGAGCAGTAGCAAAAAACCGGAGGTCAGATCCAGATGAGAATACCTTGCAGTGCGGATGAAGTGCGAAGGCTCAGTCCTGAAGAGATGAGGGCTATCTTAGACACAGATAAGCAGGGCGATTACATTCTTCTAGATGTGAGGCAGCCTGAGGAGTACGAAGCAGGATACATTCCCGGAGCTATACTTATTCCGCTGGGGGAATTGGAGGCCAGGCAAGAAGAACTGGATCAGAGTAAGAAGATCATCGCTTACTGCCGCTCCGGGCATAGAAGCATGGCAGCAGCCATGACCTTGTGTGGTCTGGGATTCAAAGATATCCACCATCTTGAAGGTGGTATTATTAACTGGCACTATGAGACTATTCCTGGAATGCCTGAAGAGAGGCCTGAGTTAATTGCCAGGACAACTGATGTAAGGGATATTCTCATGCTGGCCATAAAACTGGAGAAGGATTCCTGGGATTTTTATATGGCAGCAAAAGACAAAGCTAGTCTACCCAGGGTTAGGGAAACGCTTCAGATGCTGGCTGATGTCGAAGATGACCATATGCAAAGGCTGTATGAGTGTACTGCCAATCTGGTCGGTGAGAAGGCACTTCCACCTTTGGAGAAGCTTAAGCTAGAACTCAGGGTGGAACATATGGAAGGTGGCATCGAGATTAGCCCTGCCCTGGCCAAAGTGGAGGAATTCGCCGGTGAGATGGAGGCGTTGGAGATAGCGTTGGAAAGGGAATTCATGTCGTATGACTTCTACAAGCGGTCATCAATGTTGGTGGGTAACCCGAATGTCAAAACCCTCCTTTATGAGTTAGCCCTGGAAGAACGGAATCATGCCGATACTCTGCTTAAGCGAGTGTCAGAAATTGTTCAGAAACGATAACTGAGAAGGGAGGATTCGGGTGATTTTTGAGCGCATAAAATCAGAGGGAATAGCCCACAATTCTTACTTAATCGGGTCGGAGAACGATGCTGCTGTGATCGACCCGCGGCGCGATTGCCAGATTTACGTCGACCTGGCACAGCAGAAGGGCTTGAAAATTAAGTATATCTTCGAGACCCACCGTAATGAAGACTATGTCATAGGCTCCATAGAACTGAACCATATAACCGGAGCCGAGATATACCACGGGCCTGGGCTGGACTGGAAGTACGGTAACACGTTGAAAGACGGACGGGAATTCCGGATCGGCAATCTCAGGTTAACTGCTATCCATACCCCAGGACACACCGGTGAGAGCATGTCCTATGCTGTAGCCGATCTCTCCTCAGGTGAAGTTACAGTAATGGCATTTACCGGGGATGCGCTATTCGTGGGTGATGTTGGGCGAACTGATTTTTATGGTCCCCAGGAGACGCCCAGGTTGGCCTCAAATCTGTATGACAGCATCTTCCATAAGCTCCTTCCCCTGGGGGATGGGGTTATTCTGTGTCCAGCCCATGGTGCAGGCTCGGTATGTGGCATGAACATTGCCGACCGAGATGAAAGTACCCTGGGCATAGAAAGGGCGCAAAATCCGATGCTCCAGAAGAGTAGAGAGGAGTTTATACAATACAAGGTGGCTGAAGAGTTAGAAAGGGCTCCTTACTTTCGCCAGATGGAGAAGTATAATCTGGAAGGCCCTCCCCTCCTGAAGCATCTGCCTATTCCAGCTCCGCTCACTCCTAGCGAGTTCAGTAAGGAGATGGAGCGGGGGACGGTGGTCGTTGATACCAATCTGCCGGCCGCCTTTGGTGGTGCCCACATCAAATGTTCCTACAGCGTTTGGCTGGAAGGATTACCTGTTTTCGCGGGGTGGGTATTATCTTACGATAAGCCCATCCTACTGGTGTTAGAGGACCAGTCTCATCTGGAAAAGGCCGTCCGATACCTGATCCGTGCTGGCTACGATCAGATTTCGGGCTACCTCAAAGACGGCATGGAGAGCTGGTACAATGCTGGACTTCCTACTGAGCACCTGCAACTTTTGACGGTGCAGGAGTTAAAATCCAGAGTGGATCACGGCGATGAATTGACTATATTGGATGATAGAGGGCAGGATGAGTGGAATGAAGGACACATAAAAGGTGCTAAGCATATATATGTGGGACATCTTAAGGAGAGAATGACTGAAATTCCCCAGGACAAACCAGTAGCATTAGTCTGCAATGTGGGGCATCGCGCCAGCCTTGGTGCCAGCATTCTGCTCCGAGAAGGCTGCCAGGAGGTATACAATGTCTTGGGAAGTATGACAGCCTGGGAGTCTGCTGGTTATCCTATCTCCACTGAATAGCAAGCTACGGAGATAAAAGTGTTGTTATAACCAAGTGCTCTTCGTACAAGATCATCAAATGGCCTTACAGGAGAGCCAGCCTGCAAGGAAGGTTTCAAGCAACCCGATTGCTGTAGGGTAGCTGAGGTTTATAAAGTGTGATCGCTGGTAGCCAGGTTTAGCCAGCGATAGGAGGTGCTAAATGGGGTTAAATTTCAACCTGATGGTGGGGGGTGAAGCGGGGCAAGGAGTACAATCGATAGGCTTTATCCTGGCCAAAGCTTTTACCCGAGGAGGTTTTCATGTCTTTGCTGATCAAGATTATGAGTCTAGGGTAAGAGGTGGCCACAACTTCTTTAGGGTCCGCATCAGCAACAGCAAGTTAGAGGCCATTTCCGAGTCAGTTGATATTTTGCTTGCACTAAATCAAGAAAGCGTAGATCTTCATCGTGGGAGATTGGCCCGGGAAGGGATGATGGTCTTTGATCAAGGGAGGGTTAAAGATATCAGCGGCGACAATTTCTTTGCTGTGCCCATGGCGGATCTGGCTGAGGAAAAGGTTGGTAATAAGCTGATGGCTAACACAGTCGCCCTGGGTGTGGTCTTGAGGTTAGTGGGCTATGATTTTAAAATCGCTGCCGATGTCTTGCGAGAGCAGTTTGGCGCTGTTGGAGCAGGCGAGGATAATGTCAGGGCGGCAGCGGCGGGCTATGAATACGCCACGAGCAACCTTAAGGGAAGCTTGGGGTGGAGCCTTAACCCCATAGATAGCAGAAAAAGAATGCTGATAAATGGCAACGAGGCTATAGCTTTAGGAGCTGTGGCTGCCGGGTGCACGTTCATGGCTGCCTACCCTATGACTCCCTCCACATCTATAATGGAATACATGGCGGACAAGTCCAGGGAGACAGGCTTGGTGGTCATACAACCCGAGGATGAGATCGCAGCCATAAATATGGTGATCGGAGCTGCCTTTGCCGGAGCACGAGCCATGACTGCTACCTCAGGAGGCGGATTCTGTCTCATGGTGGAGGGGTTAGGGTTAGCCGGCATGACAGAGACACCCATTGTGGTGGTAGTTGGGCAGCGTCCTGGCCCGGCTATTGGTCTACCCACAAGGACAGAGCAGAGTGATCTTCAGTTTGCTATTTATGCCTCCCACGGAGAGTTTCCGCGAGCTGTTTTGGCCCCGGCCAATATTGAACATGCCTTCTGGCTAACGGTTAAGGCTTTCAACCTTGCCGAGAAATATCAGTTACCTGTCATACTGCTAACTGACCAGCATCTGGCCAGCTCTTATTCTACAGTGGACAGATTTGACCTCTCGAGGGTGAGCATCGATAGAGGGCTACTAGTTTCGGAGAAGGACATAGTAAGTATAGGGAAATATCGGAGACATCAGATAACACCATCGGGCATATCCCCCAGGTCTCTGCCTCTTCAGGGGAATGTTTTAGTGGTAACCGATGCTGATGAACACAATGAGGAGGGACACCTCATCGAGGATGCATCTACCCGAACTCGAATGATGTTGAAACGCTTACACAAAGTAGAGGGGTTGCAAGCTGAGATCAACCCGCCCCGAATCTACGGGCCGCACAGGGCAGAGACTGCTCTTATGGGATGGGGCAGCACCTACGGAGCGCTGAAAGAGGCAGTGGATATCTTTACAGGGCGAGGGCTTGGATGTAAACCTCCTACACCTGAGCGAAATCTGGCCCTTTCCGGCTAAGACAGTATGCGCCCTGCTTGATGGGGTTAAGCAGAGCTTTGTGGTAGAGAATAATGCTACTGGGCAGCTAGCTCGTCTCATTCAGTCAGAGACAGGAAGGAGAGTTACGGGGAATATTCTAAAATTTGATGGGCGACCTTTCACCCCTGCTCTCATCATTGAAGAGTTTAAAAGAGAGGTGAGTTGATCATGGTAAATATGGATGACTATACTGGAGGTAAACCAGCTTGGTGTCCGGGATGCGGCAATTTTGGTATTCTGGCTGCACTTAAGCAGGCTCTGGTTATACTCAATATCGAGCCGCGTCAGGTGTTAATGGTCTCTGGTATTGGACAGGCGGGCAAACTGCCCCACTATACCAAGGGTAACGTGCTTAACGTCCTTCACGGTCGGGCACTCCCGGCAGCCATTGGGGCTAACATGGTTAATCCTGAGCTTATAGTAATTGCAGTTGGTGGTGATGGCGATGGGTATGCAGAGGGCGGAAATCACTTTCTCAACGCTGCACGGCGCAACCACGACATCACCTATCTAGTACACGACAATCAGATCTACAGTCTGACTAAGGGTCAAGCATCCCCCACCAGCGATTTTGGCTTTGTTAGCAAGACCACGCCTCAAGGAGCAGATATGCCGCTAAATCCGATTGCTTTGACTATAGCTGCTGGAGGTACTTTTGTTGCCCGAGGTTTTGCTGGAGACATACATCATCTAGCACAGCTTATCGTGCAGGGTATTCGACATCGCGGATTTGCCTTAATTGATGTGCTCCAGCCCTGTGTTTCCTTCAACCGTAAAAATACCTACGACTGGTATAGAGAAAGGGTATACAAACTGGAAGATGAAAAATATGACCCCGCAAACAGGCTGACTGCCTTTGAAAAAGCCCAAGAGTGGGGAGATAGGATACCTATTGGGGTGGTATATAATGAGGAAAGGATCACATATGAGGAAAGGATTCCTGCCTTGAGAGAAGGTCCTTTAGCCTGGCGTAAGCTTGACCCACTGAAAGCAGAAAGGTTGCTAGATGAGTTTACGTAACCGGAGGTGATAGGATGAGCTTAACTGGAAAACGGATTGTCATTCTGGTGGAAGAGGACTTCGAGGACTCTGAGCTTACTGAACCAATGAGGGCAACGAAAGAGGCGGGAGCAGAAGTGGTTGTCGTGGGTAGTGGCTCAAAGAATACCTACCGGGGCAAAAAGAGGAAGGCAAAGGTTAGCGCCGATACCACTGCTAATAAGGTTGAGGCCGATAGTTTTGATGCTGTCATAATCCCCGGTGGATATGCTCCAGATAAAATGCGCCTTCACCAGAGCATGGTAGACTTAGTTAAGAAGGCACATGATCAGGGTAAGGTTGTGGCTGCCATTTGCCATGGGCCCCAGCTTCTTATCTCGGCAAATATGGTGAGAGGTCGCAGGGTTACTTCCTGGGCTTCAGTAGCGGTGGACCTTAAGAATGCTGGTGCTATCTGGATTGATAAGCCAGTGATAAGAGATGGGAACCTTATCACGTCGCGAAAACCAGCTGACCTGGACGAATTTAACCAGGAGATAATCAAAGCTCTCGGCGGCTAGAAGGGTAATCTCAAATGAGGTCAGTAAGTCACGTGTAGTTTACCCTTAATGTTAAACCAATAGTTTGTGGGGGGCATAGAATGAAGGAAAGTTTTAAGGCTACCCTCGAGGTAAATAATGTATCCGTCGAGCTTAATCCTTTCGTTGAGGAGTTCCTGGCCCGGACGGTGATCGGTGCTGCTTCCTCACTGAGGGGGGCGGGTAACATCGAGAGCCTGGAGTTTTATCTGGAGCAGGGTAATGTCAGAGTCATCGTCAATGGTAATGAACTCCCCCTTACTCCCTTCCCCAACGACATTATTGCCAACACTTTGGTTGGCTTGATCTCTTCGCTGAAAGGGGTAGATAAAGTAGAGAGTTTCAAAGTTAGCGTCCGCGTAAGTTCTCCTCTCTGATTATAACCATCTTATGCCTAACCGACTGATAAACGAGAGCAGTCCCTATCTGTTACAGCACGCACATAACCCTGTGGATTGGTATCCCTGGGGTGATGAAGCGCTAGAACGCGCCCGGAAGGAGGACAAACCTATCTTTCTGAGTATAGGCTATTCTGCCTGCCATTGGTGCCACGTCATGGAAAGGGAATGCTTCCAAGATGTCACTATTGCCCATCTCATGAATGAGCACTTTATGTGCATTAAGGTGGACCGCGAGGAACGCCCCGACATAGACCATATATATATGGAAGCCGTACAGGCCATGACCGCCAGCGGTGGCTGGCCGTTGACTGTATTTCTCACTCCTGAAGGGAAGCCCTTCCACGGTGGCACTTACTTCCCACCTGAAGATAGATATAACATGCCTGGTTTACCCCGAGTCATCAAAGCTGTCACCGAAGCATACTATCATCACCGCAATGATATTGAGCAGGCAGCTAAGCAGATAGTGACGGCGTTGACTTCAAATACCAAGATCGATGCCATTGGAGAGCTGTTAGTAGCCGACATTCTTAAGCAAGCTTATGAGGGTTTGAACCGGAAATTCGACAAGGAAAACGGTGGATTTGGCACGACACCTAAATTTCCCCAGCCGATGACGCTCGAGTTTGTTTTGAGATACTTCCACTGCAGTCAAAATGCAGATGCTCTAAAAATGGCAGACTTAACCCTGGAGAAGATGGCTAAGGGCGGAATCTATGACCAAATAGGTGGCGGCTTTCATCGTTACGCTACGGATAGACACTGGCTAGTGCCTCATTTTGAAAAGATGTTATATGATAATGCACTACTCAGCCAGGTTTATCTGCATGCTTACTTAGTCACAGGCAAGACGTTATTCCGCTCCATTGTCGAGGAAACTCTGGACTATGTACTCAGAGAAATGACTGACCCGCAGGGCGGTTTTTATAGCACTCAGGATGCCGATAGTGAAGGAATGGAGGGTAAATATTATTTGTGGATGCCTTGGGAAATTACTGAGGTAGTGGGTGAGAAGCCCGGTCAGCTAGTCAATGATTATTTTGGAGTTACCACCAGGGGTAATTTTAATGGTCGAAATATCCTCCATGTCGTTGATGATTATCGTGAGGAAACGTTAAGTCTCATAGGAAGGGCTAAGTTATCTTTGCTAAGGAGGCGGGAACACAGAGTCAAACCAGGTCGTGACGAGAAAGTATTAGCTTCATGGAATGGACTTATGTTAGTTAGTCTGGCTGAGGCAGCTTGCGCACTTGACCGCCAGGATTATTTAGCTACCGCCATAGCCAATGGTTCATTTTTACTAAATTCAATGATTACTGATGGATATCTCAAGCATACATACAAGGATGGCAAGACTAATATAGATGGCTATCTTCAGGACTATGCCTTAGTTATTGATGGACTTTTGGCCCTGCACCAGGCTACCTTTGCCGGAGAGTGGTTGAGGCAAGCTATCAGGTTGAGTGAAGTCATGATTGAACAATTTTGGAACGAGGCTACGGGCACATTATACGATGTAAGCCGAAGCCATCAAGATTTGTTTGTCCGCCCCAAGAACATGCTCGATGGGGCACTGCCGTCAGGTGCTTCAGCTGCTACCCTGACTCTACTCAGATTAGCCAGGCTAATCGACAATGAACGCTTTGAACAAATAGCAGTGTGTTCGCTTCAGTCAGTACGAGAGTCTATGGTTCAACAACCCCTTGGCTTCAATAACTGGCTTTGTGCCCTGGACTTCTACCTATCCCAACCGGAAGAAATCGTCATCATAGGTGCCAGACACAAGCCGGCAACCTTAGAGCTATTACGTACCCTATGCACTACATGGCTACCCAATAAAGTAGTAGCCGCTTATGATCCCAATGACCCTACTGCAGTATCAGGGTTGAAACTAATTGAGAATAGACAAATGATTAACAACCAGCCTACAGTCTATGTATGTCGGCAACATATCTGTCAAACACCAGTTACCGACCCGTCCTCACTCGGTGTCCAACTAACCCATGTTTGACAATTGGGGTACCAGTCCAGCTTTGAGCAGGGCTTTATCCAAAGCTAGCATACTAGGAAGATGGACACTGCAAGCAGCACGTGGTGGTCAACCTGGGGTGCAAAGACCTTCTGGCTCCTCACCTGGACAGCCTGGTACGTTTGTTGGGAGGTGGAAGGAATGACAGCGGTTGGATCAGAGCCAGCCAGGTGAACCCCCATGAGGCAACGTGTTGGTGCCCGGTGCTGGCAGTGAGGGCTCTATGGCAGGAGCTAGGGTTGGATGATATTCTGGATGGCTGTGAAGGACAGAAGCGGACACAGCGCATACCCCTGGCAGACCGAGCTTTTGTTCTGGCCGCCGGTCGGCTGTGCTGTCCAAGTAGTGGGCATGGGTTGGCTAGAGAGAGACTATGTATGTGATCGCCAGGGGAGGCGTTGGTTACCCCGGTGGGAGCAGCGTGATAGAGTGCAACGGGAGGGGATCTACTAGATCATCAATAAGGCAGTGGGTCCGATGAGCAAGAGTGCCCGGCAAAAACCGGAGGAGGGGAGGAAGCACCTAAGGCGCCGGAGAAGATCGGGGCGGCGGCAGATCGAATTCTCTCCTCTCACCATGGTCAACGCTACTATGAACATCCCAACCTGGGTGAGGAGAAGGCCTATGAAGACAAATACCTGATCCAGACAGAGGAGCAAAGGCTCACACCGGTAGAAGCAGTGGAAGCTTACAAGGAACTGAGTGAAGTAGAGAGGACCTTTCGCTGCCTAAAGGATGTCATCAAGATGCATCCTATCTACCACCGTAGCAATCGTAACACAATAGACAAAATCCAGCAGCCAGATGGATGACTACTGCTTTGCTACCTGGAAAGTAAAGTAAGCTTACCTTAAATGTATAGTTGCGCGGGTCCTCCCAAAACCTGAAATTAAGGAAACTTCAAGAGAGGAAGCCAAGGGATTAAAAAACCAATTCTCACGCTTACCATTGTTTGCCTTTCTTGCTCCATTACGCAGCACCTCAAGAGCTCCTTCCCTGGCCATTCTCGCCCATCGATAGAATTGGGTATGGGCAATCTGATGGCGTCGACATACCTCACTTACCGTAGCTCCTGATTGTCTCCCATTCACCACTATCTTCAGTTTCTGCTCAGCACTCATGCGTCTACCTTGATTTCCCTCCATGTTGTTCCCCCCTTTGCCTGGTTATTTATTATACTTTCACCAGGGGGTGTATCATTTTTTCTCAAAGCTAGTTGTCCGACTTCCATTGAAGCACAACACAAAACATCTAATTTTAAAGCATTAGGGCTTCTTTGGTCCTGCTTGTCGATCCCGCTGGCGGGAATCGAAGCCTGTGGTCAAAGGAAGAGGGCGCTGCTTACATCAACCAGGGGATTACTGGATCAGCTAGTGGCAGCTACCGTTTCTCATACTCTGAGAAGCACGCTGGAGATGCTGGGCAGGCTGGGTCTCCTCATCGTTGATGAACTGGGTTACATGCCCATAGACACTCAGAAAGGCGACCTCTCCTTCCAACGGTCCCAACCATCGCATCCAGGATAAGCTAGAAAGTGTAAAGAAAAGAGATTGAACAAACGAGCTTAGTGTGATATCCTATATCCCAGTTTCTGGTTCTGGGTGGGTCACTTTTGGAGTAACTTTTGTGGAGAATTTAGATGAGGTGAAACAAGTGATAGCTACTACCTGGAGTGAACTCTCCAGGAGGATAAGCTATGCCAAGGGCTGGTCTGAATAGCTGTGAGAATGAAAGAGTCTGATTTACTCCAAAATGAGAGGATAGAATATTCCCTGAGGCCTCATCCACTATCCTTCTTTGGAAGGTATCTGATAGCAGCATTAGTCTTTGTTTGGTCAATCCTCGCTTACTATTTTCTCAAATGGACCGGTACTTATGATCTCTTTCCTGAAGATTTTGAGCAAATGTCCCTTTACCTTTGGACGTGGACAGGTGGAATTCTTGCTCTAGGCGTGATAATCGGTGTCCTCACCATAGAATGGAAGTACTCCCTCTATTATCTTGTCCTACTGCTTGTTGGCTGGATAATTATGCTGCGTTGGCAGATATTAGACCTTCGCTTTGTTTTCGCCTATTCATTCCTTGGCACGCTAATAGGAATAGTCTCAACCGAGATGGTCAGAAGGAGTCACCAGTTCTTCCTGACCAACCGAAGGTTGTTGCTCCAGGGAGGGATATTCAACAAATTTGAAAGGGCTATATCCCATGATAACATCACTGATGTATCTGGCCGGCAATCGCTTATGGGAAGGGCTTTTAAATATGGCTCTCTCACTCCGATAACCGCATCTGGATTTGGCCTTGGTGCTGACCAGTCTGGTGCAGGTGGAGCAGTTGGTCCAAGTTCGAGGGTTGCTGGAATTCCTGTGCTGCGAAGGTTCTCGTATTTCTTTGGTGGAGGGAGGTCAAGACAAACACCCCGGACAAGATCCTACTACGAACTTTTCGGTGTCCACCCGTATGCTGAAGTGAGGAAGACATTCCTTGAAAAGGTCCGGGAATTTTCCAGGAGTTCTCAGGTCGAAAAGCAGGTGGAGATCCAGGAGCAGATCCTTGAAGAGCTCAGGAAGAGGGCCAATAAGTAAATGAGAGACACTCAAAGGAGCAGCCTTTTCTCTCTGCTAAAACCGTCGACTAAGGCCACTTTTTGGCTTGAGTTCAAGAGATTGAGCTCGGGAAACTCGAGTTCTTAACATGCTTTTCCCCTGTCGCGGTGATAGGCAGGGAACAAGTCCCTTCCCTCCCCACTCTTCGAGGGCTACCTTTCTTCCTTTCCCTCGATGGTGGTATCCTTTTCATGGTGTAAGATTCTCCTTTCCGAGCTTTTAGGCCCTACTTATTTCCGGAAGTATCTTACACCAATCCACTTTTACACTAAACCTGAAAGTGCGCCAAGACAAAGCCTCATTCATCCAGGGGGTGAGATTCCCTCCCTGCGTAGTTTCGTAGTCTAATCAAAGTAACCATTTTTAGGAGTTCACTCCTGTGCACTGCTCCCAAACCAGGAGGTTTAGGCAGTAGTAATCTTTCCAGTTCTTGAGTGAGAAAATGAACTGGTGTAGACTAATTTTGAGAGGGGAGGTGGAGATGCATGAGGACGAGATAGCAATTCAGCAAGCTACCCAGAGTACGGGGGCAGACACAAATTTGCAGAGCATAGCAGATTGCATAGAAGACGAGCTTCTGATCATTGATAGAGGATACCATATCAGGTTTGTTAACTCAGCCATGCAGCGAAGATTGCCACAAAGCTATGTACCTGTGGGAAAGCGCTGTTACAAGGTCTTCGAGGGCAGGGATAATCCATGCAACTCCCCCATATGGGAGTGCCCTCTTACGAAGGTACTCCAAAACGGTAGCCCAGCGACCATCGTTCACCCAGACCACCCTGCCGGTGCAGGCGGTGCTTCCAGTAGGTATATCAAAATCACCATGTACCCGCTCAGGGATAGCCACGGCGATATCAATGCCTTTGTTGAGTTAAGAAGGGATGTCAGCGCAGAAAGGGAACTGGAAAGGCAAATTCTAAGGCGCCATCACCACCTCTATGCTTTGAGCCGCATTTCAGGTGCTGTGAGTGGGCTGCGGGATCTAGACACCATCCTGGATGTCTCCCTTGGCGCTGTGCTGGAGATTTTCGACAGCACAGTAGGAGGAGTTCTGCTCTTTGATGAAGCAAATCAGCGCCTACGCTACCGGGCGTATCGCGGTCTGCCTGCCAAACATGTGGAACGGATGCAGATGGGCCCAGGAGAAGGAGTAGCAGGAAGGGTAGCTCAAACTGGGGAACCCATTATAGTGGAGGATATTTCTAAGGACCCCCGGGCGGCTTACCCGGACCTAGCGAGCACAGAAGGTCTTAAGGGGTTTGCCAGTATTCCCCTGAAAGCAAAGGAAAAGGTTGTGGGCGTGATGAATATTGCTATCCATTCACCAGGACAATTTGGCACCTACGATTTGTATCTCCTGAACTCCATTGGCTACCAGGTAGGCACTGCAGTTGAGCAGGCAAGGCTATACCAAAGGCTAGAAAGGGCAGATAAAAGGCATCAGACACTTCTCCAACATGCTCTGACTGCTCAAGAGGAGGAACGAAGGAGAATTGCCCGGGAGCTACATGATGAGACGAGTCAGGCAATTACCAGCCTGACTCTAAACCTCCAGGCTACTATAGCCACAGCGGAAATGAAAGGCGTTGTTGATGCAGAGTTAATGGACAGGATTAAAAAGACGCAATCTCTGGCGGTTCATGCCGGCAATGAGATAGTAAGGATTATGAAGGAACTGCGCCCTACCTTGCTGGATGAGCTCGGATTGGCTACGGCAATCAATCGGTATGCTAAGGATAGCCTTGAACCCCGAGGGATTAATATATCTATGGAATTTAGAGGCATGGATGAGCGCCTACCATCAGATCTTGAACTAATGCTTTTCCGTGTCGCCCAGGGGGCGATAGGCAACATCCTGGAACACTCAAAGGCGAAAAATGCCTCTATCACACTGGAGTGCAATGCCCGTGAGTGTGTATTACACATTGAGGATGATGGTAAAGGTTTCGCTGTCAGTAAGATTACAAAGGTGGATCGTAGCGGCCGGGGCGCAGGCTTATTCACCATGAAAGAGAGGGTGAATCTGATAGGTGGCGCCTGTAGTGTTAAGTCCCAGCCAGGGAAGGGGACAAAAGTGGTGGTGGAAGTTCCACTGGTAGGAAACACGCTAGATGCAGAAGACAACCGTGCTGATAGTTGATGACCACACTCTGATACGGGACGGGATCCGTGCTCTGCTGGAGTCAGTGGCAGACATAAAAGTGGTGGGTGAGGCAGTAAATGGAAAGGAAGCCCTGGACAAGGTAAAAGAGCTTATACCGCAGGTAGTGCTTATGGACCTGGCGATGCCCATCATGGGCGGACTGGAGGCAACGCGTCGAATACGTAGAGAATTCCCAGAAACAAAGATACTGGCACTAACCCAGTATGATGATAGGGAGTATATCATCCCTATTATCGAGGCGGGGGCCCGTGGTTTCATCAGTAAGATGGCGGCATTTTCGGAGCTTGCTTCAGCTATTCAGGCTGTATCCCAGGGAGATTCCTTTCTATCTCCCTCAGCGGCAGCAGCCCTGGTTGAGGAGTGTCAACAGAAGTCCACTGTAGAAGGGGAAAGGGATTCTTACCAGCAGTTGACCAATAGGGAGAGGGAGGTGCTTAAGCTGGTTACTGAAGGATATACTGCTAAGGAAATAGCCAGTATGCTGGTAATCAGTCTGAGAACAGCGGAGGCATACAAAACTAGCTTGATGAGAAAGCTGAACATTCGTAACAAGGCCGATCTCATCAGATTCGCCATACGGAAGGGTGTCATAACCCTGTAACGGTATAAGTAAAAACTCCTCATTTATTACCAAAATCTCCTTCCTCGACCCTGAGGTTTTCACGTTCCAAAATAGGGGTTAATTCTGTCAAAATTGCTGAGTAAAACCCACCCTTATCCTTGGGGATTCCCTCTTTTGCCTGGCTCAGGGGCATGTTAGCCTATAATCAAATGGTTTCTGTTTGGGAGGGGGTCTAATGTATTCAGTTTCAATGTATGAAACCAAGGATTACCCAACCGATCGAGGAGAGAAAATTTCTTTTGACCGCAGTCTTATACCGCCCTGCCAGGCTGCCTGCCCTCTACACATGGAAATCAGAGAGTATGTTGATTTGATTGCTCAGGGGAAGGTGATGGAGGCATTACGGGTTATAAGAAACGACAACCCCTTTCCCTCCATCTGTGCTCATGTCTGTACTCATCCTTGTGAGAATGCCTGCCGGCGCAGCCAGGTAGATAAACCTATCGCTATCCGGGCGTTGAAGAGGTTTGCTGTGGAATTCGGTGGAGATAGGATGGTTCAGGGCGAAGCTGAGACTATGCGTAGTGAAAGGGTTGCCATAGTAGGCTCCGGTCCGGCAGGGCTGGCCTGCGCCTATTATCTAAGAAAACTCGGCTACCCAGTGACCATCTTCGAAGCCCATTCAGAACTGGGAGGTATGTTGCGAGTGGGTATCCCTCAATACCGCCTTCCCCGAGAGGTACTCGATACTGAAGTTCAAAGACTAATCCAGATGGGAGTTGAAATCAGGAGGAATACACGGGTGGTGTCCCTGGATCTGCTATTCGGGATGGGTTATAAGGTCATCTTTTTAACCCTGGGTGCTCATCAGGGCCTCAGAATGGGGGTAGAGGGAGAGGAGAGCCCGGGGGTAGTGGATGGAGCAACTTTTCTCCGCGAAGTGAACCTGGGACTTAAGCCATCTCTTGGGGAGAAAGCTGCTGTGGTGGGAGGAGGAAATGTAGCTATTGATGCCGCTCGTACTGCTCTCAGGTTAGGGACGAAAAGGGTGGTCATTCTATATCGGCGTAGTCGAGCAGAAATGCCCGCCGATCCCACAGAAGTGGAGCAAGCCCTGGAGGAAGGGGTGGAGGTCCAGTTTCTGGTGACACCGACTAAAATTAAACGGGCAAATGGACACTTAAGCGTAACCTGCATGCGGATGGAGCTTGGCGATCCAGATGCCGGAGGTAGGCGTCGACCAGTTCCCATCAAGGACAGCGAGTTCGATGAAGAATTCGATACTCTGGTTACCGCCATCGGGCAGGCCCCCCAGATCCCCGAGGATTTCCATCTTCGTATGGGCAGAGGTAGCACTGTTCAGGTTGACCCGGCTACGCTTACTACTAATCGGGCGGGAGTCTTTGCTGGAGGGGATGCCGTCACTGGGCCGGCCACCGTAGTTGAGGCTTTAGCCGCAGGCAGGCAAGCAGCCCTCCGCATTGATGATTACCTTCAGCATAGATACCCGTTGGCCAACAAAGAAGTGAGGGAAGGTTTGGCTGGTGACCTCCTCCCCAAAACCTTAGACATGGTAAAGAAAACCAGCCGGCTTGAGCCGCAGGTTCTTCCCCCTGAAGCAAGAGGAAAGAACTTTGAGCCAGTGGAGCTGGTCTACAACTGGGAAGCTGCCATCAATGAAGCAAGGAGGTGCCTCCGCTGTGGCATGGGTGCTGAAATTCTGTTCCAGGACAAGTGTGCTACCTGTCTTACCTGCCTCAGGGTCTGCCCCTATAATGTACCCTACCTGGATGAAGGTGGCGTAATCCAGATACCCGCTGATCAGTGTCAGGCTTGTGGCATATGCGTTACCCAATGCCCGGCGGGAGCGATAGTTTTGCGTAAGCCGTATGACCGACGACATGTAGCTAGTGAGCTAGACCATGCTCTCAGGTCGGCAGCAGAATCCAAGTTCAAGCCCTTCATTATCGGCTTTTGTTGCCAGTATGGACTGTTTGGCACCGGGGCCCTGGCAAGCCTCTGGAGGAGAGCTAAGGCTGGCATCTGGATAGTGCCTGTTCTTTGTGTCGCCAAGGTGGAGGCAGAGCACATATTACGTGCCTTTGAGATGGGAGCGGAGGGTGTTTTCATTGCCGGGTGTGGGGAGCAGTGTGCCAGAGAGAAGACTGCTTTCTGGGTATCGCAGCAAGTGGAGAAGGTAAGGAAGGTGCTGGTTCAGCTTGGCCTCGCATCAGAGCGTGTACAGATGTTTAATCTATATGCCGGGGATGAAGACCCCGCTCATGCTCTGGATGAGTTTACCGAGAAAATAGGTGGGCTCTATCTGGCTTCAGTAATAAAGCAGGAGGTGAAAAGTTGATAGTCGCGCAGCAGAAGCCCCTGGAGGAAATAAGGCGGCTCATTGCGCCTTATGAGAAAATATTGATTCTGGGCTGTGGCACTTGTGTGACGGTGTGTGGTGCTGGTGGTGAGCGTGAGGTCTCTTTCCTTCATGGCGCATTGCGAGTTGCCCAGGTGAAGGGTGGAGATGGGGTTCATGCCTTTTTGGAGTATACCGTAAAAAGGCAATGTGATCGTGAATTCCTGGATCCACTTGGTGATAGGGTGAGTGAGGTAGACGCCATTCTTTCCCTGGGCTGCGGCGTTGGGGTGCAGGTCGTGGCCGAGCGTTTCCCGGATGTACCTGCTCTGCCCGGTGTTAATACATCCTTCATGGGTGCAACTGAGCAAGGGGGAGTCTGGGATGAACGATGTGCTGCCTGCGGTGACTGCAGACTGGCTGAGACGGCGGGTATTTGCCCTATCACCAGATGTACTAAGGGGATACTCAACGGCCCCTGCGCTGGCACTAAGAACGGTAAGTGTGAGGCAAACAAGGATATAGACTGTGCCTGGGTCCTGATCTACAAACGCCTGGAGAGTCTGGGGCAACTGGATAAAATACGTCGATACTATCCTCCCCGGAACTTCCGGACGATCCCCCGGCCAAGAAGGTTGGCAGGCATAACTAGCATTGACCTGGGAGGAAGCAATGGCTAATTCGCTGTTTGAGGAAAAGCTTTATTCCGATAAGTTCCTGGTGACATCAGAGGTTGGACCTCCCAAGGGGATGGATGTTGCGGACATGGTCCACCATATAGATCTGCTCAAGGATAAGGTTGACGCCATCAATATTACTGACCATCAAAGCTCAGTGATGCGTTTCCCCTCCCTGGGGGGGTGTCTATTGGTGAAGGAACGTGGTGGTGAGCCTATCTTTCAAGTAACTTGCCGCGACCGTAATCGTCTGGCCATCCAGGCGGACCTTCTTCTGGCCTGTTCCCGGGGCATCCAGAATGTGCTTTGCCTCACCGGTGATTCCATTGATGTTGGGGATCATAAGGAGGCAAAGCCGGTATTTGACCTGGACTCGGTGCAACTGCTGAGAACAATTAAGACGATGGAATCGGGGAAGGATCTGGGAGGTAGCGATTTTAAGGGTTCACCGAAATTTTGCGTGGGTGCCTCGGTCCATCCAGAGGCAGACTTCATTGAGCCGCAGCTCATCAAGTTTGAAAAGAAAGTTGCTGCCGGGGCGCAGTTTTTCCAAACCCAGGGCATATTCGGCTTAGAAAGCCTTCGCCGGTTCATGCAGTATGCCTCCCAGTTCGAGGTTAAGATACTGGCGGGCATTATAGTCCTGTCCTCAGCCAGGATGGCTCAGTATATGAATGATAATGTCCCGGGAATAATTGTTCCTCAACCCATTATTGATGAGCTATCCAGTGCAGGGAAGGGTAAGGGACTTCAAAAGGGAATGGAGATTGCTGCCAGGTTGGTAAGGACGATAAAGGAGGAGAACCTATGTCATGGAGTTCACATTATGGCGGTGGGTAATGAAGGGATCGTACCCGATATCCTGGAGATGGCTCAGATAGTCGGCGCAGCTCCCTGATCTGGCATCCCGATAAAGCATGGTCACAGGTCGACTGAATCTAAGGTAAGGAGGAAAAGGTAAATGGGAAACAAGGAAAAGATCCTGATCATAGATGATGAACCCGATTTTGTGGAGGCCTTCCGGATGACTCTGGAGGCTAAATTCTATCGGGTGATATCTACCACTAGCAAGGCCCAGGCCCAGGAAAGGATAAGAGGAGAGCCTCTCGATATCATTGTTCTGGGCACAATAGCCCCCGCGGGGGAAGCATTCTCCCTGCATCGGTGGCTAAAACAGCATCCCAAGTTTAAAGATATACCGCTCCTGGTGGTAGATGCACGGCCTCAGGAACGGTCGGTTAAGGGGTGGAGGAGGTTCGAGGGGATGCGGCTGGAGTCTGAGGACTATGTAAGTAAGCCCATCGAACCAGCTTCATTAGTGCCCCGTATCCGAAGCCTGCTGGAAGAGGCAACAAAGCATATAAAAGTACTGGTTACAGATGACCATACCATGGTCAGGGATGGGATATGTGCTGTTCTCATGCTGCAAAAGGAGATGGAGGTAGTGGGCGAGGCCACCAATGGGAAGGAAGCATTGGAGAAGGTGCTACGGCTTATTCCCGACGTGGTGTTAATGGATATAGTCATGCCCGTGATGGGTGGGTTAGAGGCAACAAAGCAAATAGCCAGGCAACAACCCCAGACCAGGGTTTTGATCTTAACCCAATATGATGAGGAAGAGAACATGCTGGTTGCCAAGCAAGTGGGAGCCTACGGCTTTATACCCAAGAAGGCAGCCACTTCACAGCTTATAGACGGCATAAGGTCTGTATACGGAGGGATGTACTTTCCGGCGTCTTTTGCGGAGATGGTTTCAAGCTAAGCTGAAGAGGTTGCAAGGTCTGACTCCTCGGCTTGCCCATTATTGTGGTCGATGTTCCACCGGAAAATCAGCTGATCAAGGGAGGAGGAGGAATGAAGGGCTACAGCTTGTTGCTGTTCCTTCAGATTCAATCAAACTATCTCCTTTCTCATACGATGACGTTTTCACTGAACTATTAAGTGGTGTCATTATCATAGAACTACCACAAGGAGACTTGACAGTAAACCTTATACTAAGTTGACACGCAGGTCTCCCACTATGGATCTGCCATTATAGTTTGGCGATCGTCATATCCAAAAAAGCTAGCCCAAAGCTGTCTTTTCCCCCGGGATATCAAACATGCGCTGGCTTGAAGAAGAGTATTTGACTACCGTATCATTCATCATAAGGAAAGTGGTTTGTGAGCGAGGAAGCTGGAAAATAAATTCCTCGGTTCGCTGCTGGAGGGTGAGGATAGGAGTCGAAAATAAGCCTGGTTCAAGGTCGTGGAAGAGGTTATGGAAAATTAGTTGGCGGGGAGATAATGCCTCCGGTGGGTGACAGGGCTAAGGGACTATAAGCGCGAGTGGAAAAGCAAATATGGAGAAGCTAGGTTTGATGAAGAAAAGGATGACTGTTGAGAGAATACCAGGGTTTATGGCTTCTATTTACGAGAAGGCCACCAGAATGGTGATAGAGAGCTACTATAGCCAGGTGGCTGAGGAGGTAGTGTCAAGGCTGAAAGCAGGTGTCATTCTGGATCTGGGTACCGGGCCGGGATATCTTCCTATCGAGATAGTTAAGAGATCCCCGTCTGTCAGGGTCGATGGCATTGACTTGACTCGCAAGCTTATAAATATGGCGCAAGAAAATGCCGTGAGAGCTGGTGTTGCTGACAGGCTGCATTTTGAAGTTGGGAGTGCAGCAAAGCTGCGATTTGAGGATAGCTCCTATGACATGGTGATCAGCACTGGCATGTTGCACATGTTAAAAGATCCTATTAAGGTGCTAAGAGAATGTTACCGGGTACTCAAATCAGGTGGGGAAGCATGGATATATGACCCAGCTAAGGTTTCATCTCAAATAGATATAGTGAAATGGAAGGCTTCGCTTACCTTTGGAGAGAGGTTTGTGTATAGGCTCTTCAGTCTGCCTGGATTGTTTAAACCATTGCATGCTTATAATCGGGAGCAAGTTACTGAAATGATTGCCGCTACCGATTTTAAGGAGTATTGGGTTGAAGAGGGAGATAATGAGATAAAAATCAAATTGAGGAAATAGTTTGATATGACATCTCTATCTACTTAAATCTTCTCTCTTCTATTTCCCTTATCTTATTCATTGAATTTTCTAACCAGGAGGCTTCTTCCCCTGGCCAGCCTTGAGCGAGTTCTGTCTTAAGCCAGACATCAACCATCTCTCCGGCCATTTGAGGAGCAACGATGAATTCCCCCATGGTGAGTATATTGCTGTTGTTTATTGCTCTTGATTTCTGGGCAGCGTAGGCACTCTCGCAAACGCTTGCATAGACACCTTTAGTCTTATTGGCGATGATGGCCATTCCCATTCCCGTACCACAGACCAATATGCCCCTATCGAATTGTCCATTGGCTACCTTTTCTGCCATTTTACTGGCCACATCGTAATAGGGTTCGGAGGAATGTGGTGATAAAACCCCGATGTCGTCGCAATCTCTCTTGTGCTCGGCAAGATGTTTTTTAATGCACTCCTTCAAATGGTAACCATAGGCGTCAGAACCTACTCCTAGTTTCATAAAGCTTGTCTCCTTCCATCCAGTCTATCCAGATTTCCTTATGAAGTTTTGAGATTTTCCTTCCACCACCTTTCACTTTACTTAAAGCTATATACTTTCGCTGAATTTCTTCATTTTCGCTCTTTAAACGCTATACCCATTGAATCTGCTGCCTTTATCGAGTCAAATACTGATTCAGGGGTAACCGGGAAGGTATAGCCATGGATAAACTCTGCCGGATCTGTTGTTCTCTTAGCCACTTCCATTAATTCCTCATCGGTTATATCAGCTAAGTTCATATCAGCCAGAGTATATGGCAATCCTACATTGTCACAAAAATTGATCACTTCATATAGATCCTTCTCTGGTTGACCTTCTAAGATCAATTGCACAACCGTCCCAAAGGCTACTACCTCCCCGTGATATAATTTATGCTTCTGCCCTAAAATTGTAAAACCATCGTAAATAGAGTGGGCTGCAGCCGTGCCAGTGTTTTCAACAGCAACGCTGCTCAGTAATGTGTTGGCCTCTACAATTTCCTCTAAGGCAGGAGTGCTAACACCTTCCTCACAGGATCTTCTGGCCTCTACGCCACACTTGAGCAAGGTATCGTAGCATAACTTTGCCAGCGTTAAGGCAGCCATTGTAATATGGCCTGGTCTGGAACCTCCACAGGTTAGATCCTTTGCATAGGCTGAAGCACGGGCGTTTGACTCCCACCATGTTGCCAGGGCATCACCCATTCCTGATATTAACAGCCTCACGGGGCTTCTGGCGATAACATTTGTATCCACTGCTATTAAGTCAGGGTTTGTTGAATAAAATTGGTATCCCTTGAATACGTGGTCGGGTGTATACATCACTGAGACTGCAGTACATGCTGCATCCGACGAGGCAACTGTAGGTACAATGATAGTTTTAGCCCTCAATTTATGGGCTACTGCCTTTGCAGTATCCAGTGCCTTGCCCCCACCAACTCCGATCACTATATCAGCTTTTTCATCATTGCCTATGTTGGCCAGTCTACTGACTTCTTCATACGAGCACTCTCGACCAAAATTATGGTCTATGATTGTCTCTATATTCGTTTCTGCCAGGCTTTTCATCATAGCTTCCTCGGTTGCCTTTAAGCCGCTGGGACTTCCCAAAATTAAAGCTTTCTTCCCATAAGTAGTAACGTATTTACCTATTTTATTGATCACGCCGGGCCCCTGTATATACCTTCCAGGGAAAGTTATGCGTTTTATCATTTAAATGCCTTCCTCATTAAATATTCTCAGCTATATATGCTCAGTATCGGCTTCCTCCACTAGACTCACCACAAGCAGGACAAGTGATTTCCATACTCACCTCCTATGGTGAGGGTAAGAATTTTCTCGGCTGGTTGAACATCTCTAGTTTTCATCAATCACTACCCTCTCGTCATGGGTGTAGATGTTCATCCTCTTCCCTCTAACAAAGCCGATGAGGGTTATGTCCAAATCGTTGGCCAATCTCACACCTAAGTTGGTGGGGGCGGATTTGGAAACAAGCAGAGGAATATTCCTTTTGGCCACCTTGAGCAATATCTCTGAGGAGACCCTTCCACTGGTGATTATTAAACGGTTGTCTGTTGGTATGTCCTCCAAAAGGCACTCCCCGAATACCTTGTCGATGGCATTATGTCTTCCAATGTCTTCGCTGAAAATCAGGAGGCTATCTGCCTCACACAGGGCAGCGCTGTGAACGCCGCCTGTAGTTTTGAAAACCTCGGAGCGCTGCACGAAATTCTCCATCAATGAGAAAATCTGAGAGGATGATAACTTCATTGGAGACTCTACGCTCACCCTTTGGACTCCGGAAAGGGCGGTGCACTCCCTTCCTCCACCGGAAGCGAGGAGCGGTTTAGAAAGGACATTTACTTCTCTCTCGGTTTCCACTCGCGCCACACCTGTTTCTCTATCCAGCTTTATTTCCCTGATTTCGTCCTTGCTCTTTATCAAATCCTCAGACCAGAGGTAGCCCACGGTTAAATACTCCAGCTTTGTCGGGGAGCAAAGGAGCGTTACCACTTCTTGATGGTTAAGGATGATGGTAAGGGGAAGCTCGGTAACGACGACATCCTCGATCTCATTCCTGCCCTGTTCAGTAAATTGCAGTATAGTAATCCTCTCTATCTCTTCTCTCATTGTTACCCTTCAGTCACTTTTCTATCATCCCGCCACCTATCACTCTATCGCCATCATAGAAGACTACTGTCTGTCCCGGGGCAATTGTCGGCAAACTGGACCCTTATCATCTGAGCCACTCTCTCTAGATTGTTGAAAAGCAATAGCCTAAAGCTAAGGCCATTACTGATACTGCTCCTGGGTAGGTGAACAAGGTCTTGTCGCCGAATTCCTCTCTCAAAATCAGGATAGTCCCCCAGCTAGTAACTGGCCCAGCCTTGCTCCCTTTTGGTGAAGGAAAAGGGGGGGGAAGAAGTCTTAGAGACGGCTTGTGAGGTAGGCCTGTATGAGATCATCCAGTTCGCCATCCAGAACTCCTCCCGCATTCCTTATCTCTTTACCGGTGCGGTGGTCCTTCACCATCTTATAGGGCTGCAGGACATAACTTCTTATCTGGCTGCCAAAAGCGATAGGCATCTTCTGTCCTCTATACTGGGCTGCCTCTTTCTCTTTTCTCCTGAGTTCGAGGCTCAGGATCCGGGATTTCAGGATACGAAGTGCACTCTCCTTATTCTGATATTGGGAACGCTCGCTCTGGCATACTGCTGAAATCCCTGTAGGAAGGTAGATCATGCGCACTGCGGAGCAGGTTTTCTGCATATGCTGACCCCCAGGTCCGCTGGATTTGAAAGTCTCTACCTTGAGATCCTTCTCTTCAATTCTCACCTCCACATCTTCTACTTGAGGTATAACCTCTATTGAGGCAAAAGAAGTATGGCGAGCATGATCAGCATCAAAGGGAGAGATACGAACCAGACGGTGAACTCCCTCCTCTCCTTTAAGGTATCCATAGACATATCTTCCTTTAACCTCGAATGTGACGCTCTTTATCCCTACTTCCTCTCCAGGGAGTAGATTTACAACCTCCACTTTATATCCCTTTCTCTCGCAAAAGCGAAGGTACATCCGGAAAAGCATGTGGGCGAAATCGCAAGCCTCTACTCCTCCTGCCCCGGAGTGGATGGAGACGATGGCATCCCGTATATCATGCTTTCCATTCAAGAGAAGCTCGAAGGAAATTCTACCCAGCTTTCGGGAAATATCCTCTATCTCAGATAGTATCTCACTGCTGAGTAAGCCGTCCTCTTCTCCCAAGGGTAAAAGCTCTTCCACGTCTTCTGCTCTTTGCTTCAGTTCCTCCCAGGTTCTTATCTCCTCCCTTATTCCCTCCATTTCGCGCATAATGCTCCTTGTTTTCTCCTTATCATGCCATAGGTAAGAGGAAGAGACCTCCTTTTCTAACTCTGAAAGCCTTCTTTTTCTACCCTCAAGGTCAAAGATGCTCCATTATCTCGTATATTCTGCGCTTGAGACTTAGTACCCTTTCTTCCATTTTCCTCTCCTTTATCCAATTCTAACATGTTCCTGGTCATGTCGAATCATCTGACTGGCTCTCCACATCTCACCTTCTGGGCTTTCTGAGAGCGGGTAAACTGAACCTAGACGATGTGCATTCCACCCCAAGCCTTAGGGGTGAAGTCTACCTTTTGACCATCAACCTCTTGACCGCTCTATCCAGCCCCTCCAGAGTGAGCTCAAACATAGGGAAGAGCCTCTGGATCATCATCACCGTGGGATGGTGCCAGTAGTAAGGGTCCTCAGGGTTTAGCCACACCGCATGGGTGAAATGCTCTGATATCTGCCTTAACCTTTCTATACCCGGGGTCTCATTTCTTTCGTAGTAGTAGATGGCTCCATATCTTTCTACCAGCTCCTCAGTAGCCATCCTGGCATCCCCCACCAGTATGGTCTTATAGTCGAGCTCCAGATTTCTCAGGACATAGTCTGTGCCCACTTCATCGCCTGCCTCTATATCACGGTAGAGGTTGTCGTATACACAATTGTGGAAGCAGAAATATTTAAAGTCTTTGAAGTGAGCGCTGGCGTTTAAGGCGGAGAAAAGCTGGCTACACAACCGGGCAAAGGGGGTCATTGAACCACCTACATCCATCACCAGGAGCACCTTCACAGTATTTTTCCGGTTTCGCCTCCATTTGAAGTCTATCTCCCCGGCATTTTTAGCTGTGGCATCGATGGTTTCCTCAACATCCAGTTCATCCTCCGGGCCAGTGCGGCTCAACTGTCTCAGTCTTCTCAGAGCCATCTTCATTGAACGGACATCCAGGGTCAAATCACTACGGTAGTTACGGAATCTCCTCTCCGAAGCTATCTGAATGGCATGCCTGCCTCCAGGATCACCTCCTACCCTGATGCCTGCTGGGTGGTATCCTGAGTGTCCAAAGGGAGAAGTGCCCCCCCGGCCAATCCAGTGGTTTCCTCCATCATGCTGCTCTTTCTGCTCCTTGAGCCTCTTCTCAAACTCCCGGAGGAGTTCATCGAGATCCATCCTATCCATAAGCTTTCTCTCTTCATCAGTGAGGGTGGTTCGGTCAGGTGAACCCTGAAGCCACTCCAGGACCTGCTCCAGGATCTCTGCCGGGGTTTCAATCCCCTTGAAATACTCCTGAAAGGCAACATCATACTGGTCATAGTATCCTTCACTCTTGACCAATATGGCCCTCGCCAGGTAATAGAATTCATCCATGTCGGTGATGTACCCCCTGGATAAAGACTCCATGAGAACCATCCACTCAGTAATGGAAACGGGTACCTTTCTTTTCTTTAAGAGGTAGAAAAAGTCAGTGAACATTGATTATCAGATCCTTGCCCGGGACCATCCTCTTCGCCGGTTCGTAAAATAATCATAGTCGATCTCCTTCTTGAGCAGGGTGCCCGCGAAGGGAACCTCTGAGGCTATCCTCGCTGGAGGTATCCCTCCCAGGGTGAGGGCCTGGATCCAGTCTATAAGCTCACTGGTGGAAGGCTTCTTTCTGAACTCCTCTACCCCTCTAAGGGCGTAAAAGGCCTTCAAAGCCTCCCTTAGAAGGTTATCCTGGATATGGGGAAAATGCACTCTGACGATCTCTTCCATGAGCTTAGGGTCGGGAAAATCGATGTAGTGAAAGATGCAGCGCCGGAGGAAAGCATCGGGAAGTTCCTTCTCGGCATTGCTGGTGATGATAACTATGGGTCTGTATCGGGCGGCAATGGTTTCATTGGTTTCAGGGATATAGAAGCTCATCTCGTCCAGCTCATTTAAGAGGTCATTGGGAAACTCAATGTCTGCCTTATCTATCTCATCGATCAGAAGCACTACTTGCTCTTCGGATACGAAAGCCTGCCCCAGTTTCCCCAGTTTTATATACTGTTTGATGTCGGAGACGTCTCTATCCCCAAAGCGGCTATCGTTTAAACGCTGTACGGTATCGTATATATACAGCCCTTCCTGGGCCTTGGTGGTCGACTTTATGTTCCATATTATGATTCTCTTATCTAACCCTTGGGCAATGCTATGGGCTAGCAGGGTCTTCCCTGTTCCCGGTTCTCCCCTCACCAGAAGAGGCCTTTTCAGGGCTATGGTCACATTGACCGCGTTTTTGAGGGCAAGCGAAATAACATAGTCCTCTGATCCTCTGAACTGATCAAAGCTGGTATCGGACATATCCTGGTTAAGTATATCTACAAGGTGAGTTGAAAATCAATAGCAAAATTTCCCTTACACCTTTGCTCTGCCGCGGTTTTAGGTCTTGTCCTCAGTGAGAGCCATACCGGTCGTAGAAAGTGATACTGCCTAAATCCTTCCTTCCAACCTTTGGAGATTCGTCAGGATAACCTATGGAAATAACCGAGAGCACCATCTTCTCCTCAGGGATTCCTAATATGTGTTTTACCTTCCCGTCATGGGGTGCAATCCAGCAGCTCCCCAGCCCCAGGAAATGTGAGGCGAGGAGGATGTTCTGTGTTGCCGTAGCACCATCCTCCGGGGGATGAGTGGAACGCTCAGGATCCACCAGTACAACAATTCCCAGAGGAGCCTGGTGGAGGAACCTGCCATAAGGAAGAACTTCGGCCACCTTCCTCTTCAGTTCCTCATTTCTTAGAACGATGAATTCCCAGGGTTGAGAGTTGTGGGCTGAGGGGGCCCATATTGCTGCCTCCAGGATCTTATCCACTTTCTCCTGAGGAACAGGATCCTCTCTATATTTCCTGATGCTCCTTCTACCTTTGATTGCCTCCAGGACGTCCATTAGACCTCCTTCCTGCCCTGATAGCAAAGCTCCAGAGGCTTAATGTACCCTCTTTTCCTGCCACTCATAAAGCATGTCCATAAACCCTGGAGGAGGGATATCTTCCCTGATTCTGGTAAGTGTTATCGCTTCTTGAGGGCAGTGAGAGGCACAAAGCCCACAGCCGATACACCTTTCCTCCAGCACCTTTATTTCGTCATCTGACATATCAGCCTCATGCCCCAGATGGTGGTATAAAGCGCTCATGGGGCATATTTTAATACACGCCTCGCATTTATTGCATTTTTCTTTATCGATGGAGGGGGCAAAATTGGACTTCACAAAGGCACGAGGGTTGTGTAGCTCCAGCAGGCCCTTAAGGATGCCACAACAACAGGTACAGCAGTTGCATATAAATAGCCTCTCCTCTTGTGAGTTTGAAGTCATGTGGACCAATCCCTTTTTCTCGCATTGAGTAAGTATTTCCAGAGCCTTATCCTTATCTATCTGTCTGAATAATCCCTGGTCCACCAGGGAGTCGGAAAATCCGTGGGAGAGTACATCAGCACCTGAATCCAGGAAAAAGCAGGTTTCTAAAGGATTATCGCAGCGCTTAAGCAGGGTACGGCACATACAATTGCCCACAAATATCCTGTTCGCCTCTGAGAGAAGGTTACCTGTTCTTTCGAAGGGAATTACCTTGGAGCGAGGGTCAATCGATCTCTCGATGGGTATCACCCTGGCCCAGGGAGACTTTGATGCCCCTATCTCGTGGCCGATAACGGGGTATACTGAGTCATAAACTTGGGCTATCATCGAAAGTAGACCCTCCTCCCCCCTTTTGGCTGCCCCCATGATGAAGAACTCCGCAGCACCCGGCACCAGAGGAGGGAAGGCATAGCTTCCTTCCTCCTTGAAGAAGGCCACTAACCCCATTTGTGAAGTGCGTTCAAGGACAGAGGTTACAAAGGAAACATCCAGACCTGTACTCTTAGCTATCTCTGAAGGTTTCTTCCGGGGAGAAAGTAATTCTAGCTCTGCGAGCACTCTTGCCTCCTCTAAGGGAATGACTAGCTTCAGCAAATCCTTGCCCATCTGAGGGAGGCGAAGAGGAGCCCAGAACTTCTTCCTTATTTTCTCATATACTTCTTCAGTTTCATCTTGCGCCATGATACCTCCTTTGCTACAGCTATTATAGATCTTTTGCTCTTAGCTGATAAAGCTTATTGTCTCAGCTGAGTCTGTAACAATTTGGTCGGTGGATAGAGGCGCCCCATCATGTCATTGCGAGGGGCAAAGCCCCAAAGCAATCTCGGCAGGGAGGGAAAACGATAATGAGATTGCGGAGCAAGAGTTTATCCTGAGCTGACAGAAGACGAAGGGCTCGCAATGACCCAAGACCTTTCAAGGTTCACCGACAAAAATGATACAGTAACGTCTCAACTGACAAGAGAACTTCTACACAGGGGATCAGTGTCAGTATATTCCCCACAGGAGGAAAATCTTCTTTGCTTATATTATGGACAAGGAAGGCCATCATATCTCTTTTTATAGTATTCCTGCCTTGAATCCTGGAGGAATGTTCGATAGGAAGATGAGTTAATGGGGGGTGTAGTCATGATTATGGCATCCTCCAGGTTGTCGGTGTAGTAGTGACGACGGATCCCCGCCTCTCCAAACCCATATTTCCGATACAGAGATTGAGCAGCAAGATTGGAGGCACGAACCTCCAGGGTAACCACATCTACCGGAAGGCTCATGGCATATTCGATTATTGACATGAGTAGAAGCTCACCGATTCCCCTGCGTTGTAGCCTTTGGCGCACGGCGATGGCCGAAAGATGAGCCTCATCCAGCAGGATCCAAATGCCCGCATAGCCGCCGATGTAAATACTGTAGCGAGTGGAGGATGAAAACCGCTTTAGCCAGGAAAATAGGCCCTGCCCCTTTCTATCCTCACTGAGGTCACTATTCACCTCAGCCACAAAGTATACTGAAGACCTGTTTTCCAGCTCTCTATGGAAGGAAACATAGGGTTGGTCGGCGAAAGCCTCACGGTCGATTTCTGTTGCCTGAGGTATGTCCTCCTTCATCATGCGGCGAACAGTATAGTCCATCATCTAAGCTCTCATCATAAGCTCAGCCAGGAGAATATCCAGGGTCAGCCTGGGTGGGCCTCCAGTCTTGATACGCAGATCAGCCTCAGCCAACTTACCATAGGCTGAAGTTAACTCAAGGCAGGACTGATTTTCTGCCTGGGACAGGATCTTACTCAGGGCATAGCCTTGAACACCCAGGATATCGCACATATTTGCAGGGGGCAAGCCCTGGTCCATAAGCTCCTTTGCCTGAATGAGCAAACGAAATTGACGGCAGAGCATGGAGAGGATGTAGGGCGGAGTAGCCCCGGAGAGCAAAAGATAGTGAAGAGCCCCCAGAGCTTTACCCAGATGTCCCTCCAGTATTGAGTCCACCAGGGAGAATATGCTTTCCTTTAAGGATAGTGATGTAAGCTTTATCACATCCTCTTTATCAATTCTTCGGCCATGAGCATAGAGTGAAAGCTTGGCTATCTCACTGGAGAGCATCCCCAGGTCGTCGGGTGTGAATTCACACAGGATATCGACTGCATCAGAGGATATGTTTCCTCCCTCCTTCTCCACCTGCGATAGTATCCATCGCCGGAGCTTTTCTCCTCGGGGAGGGGTAAACCTCTTGACATGAGCCTGAGGGCAGAGGTTTAAGGGAAACCTACTTTCCTCATCCAATATTATAACAAAGGTGGTCGGAGGTAGATTCTGGGCCAGGTGGGAGAACTTCTTCCGGGTAGATGGCGAATTGAGCACATTTAAAGTTCCCTCCAGGATGATTACCCTTCGGGGTGAGAGGAAGGGTAGGGAAAGGAAAGCAGCCTCAAACTCTCCCAAACTGACCTTTTTTCCATCCAGGAAGATGATGTCTGCCTCTAATACCCCCTCCCGAAGGCTCCGGACCTCCTGTTGCATGGAAAAGCGGTCCTTGCCCTGGAATATAAATAGTGGCATTTTTTCCGTTTAGAGTTAGAATTTAACAGTAGTATTGTAGCAAAACAAAGGAGGAAAATGTAATGGGGAGTTTCTCTCTCAAAGGGAATATCGGATTTTATCTCTCTCTGGTAGGGGGTGCCATCCTCTTCTTTTTCGGGGTTATGTATGCGTCAAATCCAGTCGGCATATTAGAAAGCCTGGAGGAACAGGGCACCGATATCAGCGATATGACTGAGGAATCCATAAGGCAAATGGGCATGATAGGGGCAGTATGCGGGATAGCCACTCTGGGGGGAGGGCTACTTGCCCATTACAAAGAAGATAAGCTAAAGATGGGAGGCATAATGGCCATCGCCGGGTCGGCCATTGCTCTCCTATTTACAATGAATATTCTAGCCATAGTGGGCATAGTGGGGGGAGGCTTAATCCTGGCTCGAAAGTAGGGCTTTCTTAAGCCGGGCATAGGTCTCATCCAACGCCTCTGACACCACCTTGGTGGAGGAGAGAATGGGCATATAGTTAGTATCTCCCTCCCAACGGGGGACGATGTGGGTGTGCAGATGACCTTCCACTCCCGCCCCGGCTACTCTACCCAAATTTACCCCCAGATTGAACCCTTGAGGAGAAAGGGCTGCTTTGATGACCTTCATTGCCTGAACTATCATATCCAGATGCTCTTCCCTCTCAGCTTTATCCAGCTCTTCTACATTTCCCACATGCCTTAGGGGAGCCACCATCAAATGGCCAGTGTTGTAGGGATAGGCGTTGAGCAAGCAAAAGTTAGTCTTTCCCCGTAGAAGGACATAGTTTTTTCCATCGTGAGCTTCTTGAGCCACCCGACACAAGAAGCAGCCCTCTTCCCGGGGAGAGAGGATATATTCCACTCTCCAGGGAGCCCAAAGGAAGGAGATCTTAGGTGGTGTGGGGATATTCTGGGTATAGTACTTTATACGACAGCCAAACTCCACCCTCTCCAGCGTCTCATAAGCCTCCTCAAAGTCTTGACCTCCGCAGACGATCCCATGCCCCTTTATCAGACAGCCCTTGCTTTTCTTAAGGGCCCAAGCGGCATGACGGGCTAGCTCAGACGATCCTTCTTTCCCTTGGATTATGGGGGTAATTTCACCTTCAATATCTACCCCACCTTCATACATCGAGGAACAAACAATGGAGAAAGGAGGGTGAGCATGTATAATTGCCTGATAAGAAGTATTCTGATAGATCTCCCGGTGCATTTTGAGCTCAGAGGAAGCTTCCTTATCCATCTCATGCTTTCCGGATATAGGAAGAGCCATTATCTTTCCGGTGAGGTCATCCAATCTTGTCCCTGTTTTGGTAATAAATAGCTCATCACCCACCCTCTTACTGATGTTGCCAAAGGTGGCATGGGTAAACTCTTTTTCCACCACCTTCCTTCCGTAGTGGATAATCTCATCCATCAAGCTTTCCCTCAAGTTCCTCAAGGCTATGAAGGACAAATTCCCCTTCTTTAGCTCCTGTCCGGTCAAGGAAATAACATCTGATGCCTAAGTTCCGGGGGACATGAAAATCGAATTCAAGGTGATCCCCAATATGGATAAGTTCTTCGGGGTGAAGCTTAAGCCTCCTTAATATCTGGGTGTAAAAAGAACCTTCTTTTTTCACTATCCCGAAATCAGAAGGGGCAGAAAAGATGAAGGAGAAGTAGTTCCGTAGTTTATCCTGTTTCAGCTCAATTTCAATAAATTCTCTGGTCGCATTGGAGGCCAGGATAAGGTTGAATTTCTGCTTAAGGCGAGGGATTATCTCATAAACATCGGGGTAGAACTCTACCATGGGCTCATACTGGGATAGAAGTTTTTTCCATTCCCCGTTTAAGCCAAAACGGCGACACCAGTACTTGATGTCATACCATTCTACCCTTCCCTCACCTACCTTCTGGTACTCTTGCTCTACATAGCTTTGGGCCCTGGATATTTCTATACCGTATCGCTTCGCATAAATCCTGGGCATTCCCTCATGCCACACCTTATGGCTGAATTCAGAGCAAACCAGCGTTCCATCCAGGTCAAAGGAAATAATCATTTGAGGCTAAGAATGGATATATTACGGTTAGTGTAGATGCATACGTCGGAGGCAATCTCCATGGATATGCGGGCGATATCCACCGCCCCCAGCTCGGAGTAGCCCAGAAGGGCCTTAGCTGCTGCCTGGGCATACCCTGCCCCGGAGCCAATGGCTATGGCATCCCCATCAGGCTCGACCACCTCGCCTTCACCGGAGATGACTAACATATCGTCTGTGCTGGCCACGATGATCCAGGCCTCCAGGTGGCGAAGTATCCTATCGCTTCTCCATTCCTTCACCAGCTCCACGGCTGCCCGCCTCAACTTTCCCCCATTTTTCTCCACATAGTTTTCAAATTTATCAAACAGGGTGAGAGCATCTCCCACCGCTCCAGCAAACCCACAGATCACCTTCCCATTATACAGGGAACGCAGCTTGGAAGCCTTATGCTTCAGGACAGTATCCCCCATGGTTATCTGGCCATCGCCAGCTATGGCCACCTCTCCATTTCTTCTCACCGCAATTATGGTTGTTCCAGTCAAATTCGCCCTACCTCGGAGATAAGAATAATAAGTCTATCTCCAAATTTTACCATATTTAACATCAGGGCTACTTAGGAAGGTGCTCTCGGTACATTGTCTCAAGATCTGATAGCTCCTCCACGGGTGTGGGTATCACCCGAGAGTCGTTTTCCATAATCTTTCGGGCAAGCTCTCTGAATATCTCTGCCTCCCTGGAATCGGGGGCGTACTCCAGTACCGCCTTTCCTTTTATCTCACAGGCTTGAATTGTGGGAGTACGGGGGACAAGCTCAATGAATTTACTCCCCAACCTTTGGGCAAACGCAGGTAGAACTTCCCTTTCCAGCCTTTCATCTCCACCGCTATTGCCTATTACCCCCGAAAGCCCGGTATCTCCCCTCTTAGCCAGGCGCTGAATGGCTTTGGCAATGTTGTTGGCCGCATAGATGCTCATAAAGCCTCCTGAGCAGATAAGATAGATCTCCCGGGCAAATCCGTGACGGATGGGTTGAGCAAATCCACCGCAGACTACATCCCCCAGAACATCGTAGATGGCAATATCTATACCATAAGTTTCAAAGGCCTTAAGGTCAGTAAGTATCTGAAGCGCAGTCAGCACTCCCCTCCCCGCACAGCCAATACCTGGTTCTGGACCCCCTGATTCCACACAGCAAACCCCATTAGGGGCTTCAAATATGATGTCCGGAAGTGCGATGGCATATTCATCCTTACCCATCCGGAGCTTCTCCCGAAGTGTCTCCAGGACAGTGGTGATGAGTCGACCCCCGGCTAAAATCCGGGTGGAATCTCTCTTGGGGTCACATCCTACCTGCATCACTTTTAGTCCCCTCTCTTTTAAAGCCATGGATAGGTTTGAGGCAATGGTGCTTTTCCCTATTCCTCCTTTACCATATATAGCTATTTGTCTCATCTCACCACCTCGCCTTATATCTTCTTTCTTTGGAACGCCATCTGTCATTGAAGTCATTCTGGATAAGCTCCAGAAGGTTCAACATCCCGCCGTAGCCAAAATACTCCCGGTTCACCAGCCTGAACTGCCGCATCGGGCTTACAATTTCGAAGATGAGCGGTATTCCCAGCCCCTCAATAGCGTGCCTTTCCACATTACTTCCAAAGACCGCCTCTGGCCTTACTTCCTCCAGGCCCTCTCTTACCTTGTACACGTCGGCATTATATACTATCTTAGAACTGAGGCCGAGATCCTTTACTTCCCTTTCTAATATCTCCCGGGCATAGTTTTGAGAGGATCTAAGATAAATAAGCTCAGGGGTCATCTCTAGCTCCTCGAAGAGAAAGCGAACCAGGGGAATTCCGATAGTGGCATCAGAAACAACAGCCGCCGGCATCCGGTAGAGGAGACGCACCTCCAGCGACTCTCCGGTGATTCCCCATCCTTTGCACCGAAAGAGTATCCGCCACCATTCTTTCCCCCTCAGATATGAGCCTTTGAGCCGCCTCCTGGGCATCAAATCTTTTCCCCAGCTCTGAGATCCAGCATCTGGTATTGGTCATCCCGATGGGTAGAGGAACTCCCTGGCAGACCTGCTCCACGTCAAATTCAGAGGAAAGCCAATCTGCCGCTTTCTTCCCCGCATCATGGGATAGAAGAAGGGAGGTTTCGGCGGAGGATATCTTTTCAAACTCACTGAGGGATGTCTTATGGGTGAGAGTAGCCACAACCTGAACCCCCAGCTTATGTAAGATTTGCTTCACCCAGGCCAGGTCACCCATCCAGGTAGGGTTGGCATTGGCGTGGGGGGCGATGAGGCAAACCGATCGGGGAACCTTCTTCTGACCACCCCGAGAAAGCTCTCTTAACATCGTATCCAGGGCGATATCTATGCCATCATATTGCGAGCCTTTATATCCCGCACATTCGATGGGGATGACCCTGAAGGGAACCTCAGTTTCTACATCCTGGCAAATACCCACAGTATCATCCCCCACGATCTCTGGTCCACAGGCGGTGAGGACAAACAGAGCCTGGATGGGAAGTTCCTTTGCCTCCAGGATGGTGCGAGCTAAAAGCTCCTCTCCACCGTGGACGATCTCATCCTCGCATAGCTTGGTACACAGCGTCTCGGTCCGAGTCCAATCAGCCTCCTGCTAGGGGAAGGCACCGTCAACAAGGTAGGCACAACCCTGAGGAGCATGAGAAAGGACACCGCAATTCTCCACTCCCAGGACGGTCAGGGCCGCACCATGCAGAGCACAGCGAAGGTAAGGGTCAAAACACTTTTCGCCTTTCAGAACCTCTGATGTTATCTTAATCCCCATTTTGGCTCCTCCTGCCTTTCTCATCCCGATGGTAAACTCTTTTCACTTTAAAACCCCTTCATCTTTACAATTTTAAGCCAAATAGGTATCTGGCTCCTCCAGGTTCATCTTAAGCTCATTCAAAAATTCGATCGGCGTATTTGCCATCATCGCTCGGTGGTCAAAGAGGAGGGCTACGTTCATCATCTTTCTTACTACAACTTGCTCATCTTTGAAGTACTCCCCATTGTC
>DFBE01000060.1 GCA_002367275.1 Dehalococcoidia bacterium UBA3088
GCTCTCTCTAGTACGAGAGGACCGAGAGGGACAGACCTCTGGTGTACCAGTTGTTCTGCCAAGAGCAGCGCTGGGTAGCTAAGTCTGGACGGGATAAGCGCTGAAAGCATCTAAGTGCGAAGCCCCTCCCAAGATAAGATCTCCCACCGGACTAACCGGGTAAGACCGCAGAAAGACTATCTGCTTGATAGGCAGCAGGTGTAAGCCGAGTAATCGGTTGAGCTAAGCTGTACTAATGGTCGAGGGCTTAATCTCACCCAGGGGCAACACCGCCCACTATTCAGCGCGGGGTGGAGCAGCGGAAGCTCGTCGGGCCCATAACCCGAAGGTCGTTGGTTCGAATCCAACCCCCGCTATAAACCAGATAATGTATTAGGCCAGCTTTAAGTAAGTTGGCCTTTTTAGCGCCTACATGGTGATGTCTTGGTTGGTCCGTAAACTCAGTCCAAGGTCTATAATATCCCGCAAAATTTGCTATAACTAACCCATCATGAAAGGAAAACGCCTCAGCATCAAGAATGAAGGCCACCCGGAGAAGCCGCATACAGTAGCCTGCTGAGCGCTGCCCTCACAACCTTCCCCCGTCCGTACTTTGATGTGAACCGGTTGATAAAGTGAATAGTGCTTCCTCAAAGTGATCTTTTGCAATCTTATGCTCACTACAGCATAATATAGTTTTGGTGATGCCGGTACGTGTAATCCGAACCTTCCCTGATCCTATGCTCAGGCAGAAGGCCAGAAAAGTGAGAGGCATTGATAGATCAATAGGAAGGTTAGCTGATGACATGATGGAGACGATGTATGCTGCCTACGGTATGGGTCTAGCTGCCCCTCAGGTAGGTATTCCTTTAAGAGTGGTAGTGCTGGAGCTTGAGGAGGATAGAGTGGAAGTGTTGATTAATCCTGAAGTGGTCAAGAGGAAAGGGCAGAGGATAGTGGATGAAGGATGCTTGAGCATACCAGGATATAGAGGGAAAGTACGAAGGTCAGAGAAGGTTTGGGTTAAGGGATATAACCTTCAGGGTAGAGAACTGAAGCTTAGAGTGGAAGATCTGCTGGCCCAAGCCCTGGAGCATGAAATAGACCATCTAAATGGTGTGCTGTACATCGATCACCTGGTAGAGAAGGGTGGACTGTATAGGCTGGAGGAAGAAGAAGGGGAGAGTAAGGAGACCCCTCTGTAGTGAAGGAATTAATAGACTTTCTTTCTTCTCTGGGCGTAGATTTTTACTTTGTAGGAGGATATGTACGCGACCACCTTCTGAAAAGGGAAACGCACGATATAGACATCACCGTCCAGGGTGATGCTTTGGATATTGGAAGACAGGTGGCCCATCATACGGGGGGGGTCTTCGTGGTCTTAGATGAGGAGGAAGGCATAGCCCGGGTGGCCGACCATGGATGGAATGTGGACTTTTCCACCATAAGGGGAGGCTTAGAGGATGATCTTAAGAGGCGCGATTTCACTATAGACTCCCTGGCTCAAAAGCCCTCGGGGGAAATCATTGATCTCTTCGGGGGGAGGGAGGACCTTCAAAGGGGGATCATTCGGTCAGTAACCGATTCTGCCTTCTCTGAGGATCCCATAAGATTGCTTCGGGCAGTAAGATTATCCCTGGAGCTGGGATTTTCTATAGAGGAAGAAACGAAAGGCTTGATCCAAAATCAGGCCCATCTTATCTCCCTTTCCCCTAAGGAGAGGATAAGGGAGGAAATCGTCCGTATACTATCCCAGCCAAGTTCTGCCCCCGCCCTAGATGAGCTCGATAGGCTAGGATTACTCACCCAGATAATACCCGAGCTATCCTCTCTTAAGGGAGTTGATCAGCCTCCAGAGCATTTCTTTGATGTATTTGAGCATTCGCTCAAAACAGTTGCTTACCTAGAAGAGATTTTGGCATCTGAGGTTTCACTCCCCTATCAAAAATATGTCCAAAATGATGAGGTGCTGCTCAAAATTTCCGCCCTCCTTCACGATATTGCCAAACCTGAGACCAAAACCATCGATGAAGGTAGAATCCGTTTCTTAAGCCATGCTATAAGGGGAGCGGATAGGACCTCACAGATCCTGACCCGGCTAAGATTTTCCAAGCATGCGGTAAGGATGGTAGCTAAGATGGTAGAGTACCATCTTCGTCCTACCCAGATGGCCGCACCTTCAGAACTTCCTACCCCCCATGCCATCTATCGCTATTTCAAGGACACCGGGGAGGTAGGGATACACATCCTCCTTTTGAGCCTGGCTGATCATCTGGCTGCCCGAGGACCAAACCTGGATCCCTCATCGTTTTCAGAGCACGTGAAACTTTGCTCATATGTACTTCGAAAGAGGGAGAAAGAGGAGAGCATGGTCTTCCCTCCTAAGCTTGTCTCTGGGCATGACATCATGCATACTTTAAGCATTACTCCTTCCCCCAGGGTGGGGAAGATCCTGGATAGAATAAGGGAGGCTCAGGCAGAGGGCAGGGTTAAAACCAGGAAGGAAGCCCTGGATTTTGTTCACCAATGCATAGAAGAAACCTGATTTATCTTGGCACTATCCTGGCCCTGTTTGCCTTTGGCCTATGGGTTATCCTTCCCTGGGGAGACGAGAAGCTGGGAAGAGGACCAAGTCTGGGTCTGGACCTTGAGGGAGGAACTCATCTCATCTACCAGGTTGATTACGAAAAAATAGACATCCTCGAGGTGACGGAGAATAACATGGAGGGGGTTAAGAAGAAAATTGAGCGCCGTATAGAGAACTATCCAGGAATAACTGAGCCTACCATCCAGAGGCAGGGAAAAGACAGAATCCTGGTCCAGCTCCCCGGTATTAAAGACATCGATGAAGCCATAAGGGTTATCGGAAAAACCGCCCAGCTTGATTTCCGGGAGCGGAAGGGGATGGATGAAGAGGGGAATGAAGTTTGGGTTCCAGCAAAGGGGATAGTGGATGGAGAGGAAGTAGAGCTCACCGGAGCTCTGCTTAAGCCTGAATGTATAGCAGACCTTGGCTCGAATAACCAGCCCATAGTAAGATTTAGCTGGAATAAGGAAGGGGCAGAAATCTTTGAACAGGTGACCAAGCGAAATATAGGCAAGCCGCTGGGAATCTTCCTAGACGATGAGCGCATATCTGCCCCCACCGTCAGGTCAGTTATTAAGAGGGAAGGTATTATTGAGGGCCTGACCTGGAAGGAAGCCAAAAACCTCCAAATTCAGCTCAATTCGGGTGCCCTGGACGTCCCTCTTAAGATTATAGAGCAGCAGGATATTGACCCTACCCTGGGCTCTGATGACATCCATAAGAGCATGATAGCCGGAATAGTGGGAGCGATCCTTCTATGCCTGTTTTTAATACTTTACTATCGAGCCTCAGGCGTGGTAGCTTGCCTGGCTTTAGCTATCTATGCTGTGCTGGTGCTTACCATATATAAGCTTGTGCCGGTGACCCTCACCTTATCAGGGATCGCGGGGTTTATCATCTCCGTGGGCATGGCAGTGGACGGCAATGTCTTAATCTTTGAACGGATGAAGGAAGAACTAAGAGGGGGGAGAACTTCCGGGGCAGCGTTGGAAGCAGGCTTCAACCGTGCCTGGTCAGCCATACGGGATAGCCAGGTCACTACCATCATTGTCTGTCTTATCCTGTGGTGGGTAGGAAACAGCTTCGGGGCTTTCCAGATAGTGGGATTTGCCCAAACCCTCCTGGTGGGGGTCATCATGAGCCTATTTTCGGCCATGTTTGTCAGCCGCACTTTCATGCGGCTTTTGGTAGGGGTAAGATTGGCCCAGAGTAAGTTTCGCCTCTCAGGTGTGAAATGATTGACCTGGTAGGCAGAAGGTTCTGGTATTTTCTAGCCTCGGGGGTAGTGATTCTGGCCGGAGTTATCTCCCTGGTGATCTCCGGACTTTCCTGGGGGATAGACTTCTCCTCCGGGTCCAGCTTCAATTTGGTCTTTGAACAGGATGTCTCAGAATCAGATCTCAAGGAATTCTTTAAGGAAAAAGGATATGGCGAACCGATTGTCCAGGGTGGAATAAAAGAAGAGGGCTATGAAGTAACCACCGGCTCTCTCAGTCCAGAGGATGAGAAAAATCTCAAACATGCATTAGACCAGGAATTTACCGCCCAGGGCTACTTCCTCTTCCCCGCCTTCGAGGGGTTCAGCATCATCTTCTCTCACTTCACACCTGAGGTGGAGGAGAATTTTAAGAGAGTATGTGAGGAGACAGGGATAGTTATCTCCGGTATTCAACCCCGAGAAAAGGACGCTTTCTTTATACGAACCAAGACCATCGGGTCTCAGGAAAGGGAAGATTTGATCCGAGAATTGAAGGAAGATTTTGGCCCCTACGGGTTTTTTGACTTTTACTTTGTCTCTCCGGCGGTAGCCACCGACATGAAACGCTATGCCGGCTATGCAGTGGCAGCAGCTTGCATTGGAATCTTTCTTTACCTTGCCTTTGCCTTCCGCCGCATGCCCAATCCCTTCAGGTATGGAGTCTGCGCTATCATTGCCCTCATCCATGATGTACTGGTGGTTCTGGGGATATTCTCCCTCACGGGGGTAGAAGTGGATGCCTGGTTTCTGACCGGCATTCTAGCTGTGGCAGGCTATAGTGTAAACGATACTGTAGTGGTTCTCGACCGCATTCGGGAAAACATGATGACTAAAGGAGGAGAAATTCTTTCCGTGATTAACCGTAGCCTCATTCAAACATTGAGTCGCTCTCTTAATACCAGTATCACCACTATCCTTCTGATTTTGGCTCTGTTTCTCCTGGGAGGAAGCACCATCCATAACTTCATGTTGGTATTCCTAATCGGCATCATCGCCGGAACCTATAGCTCTATGTTCATTGCCAGCATGCTCCTGGTGGTCTGGGAGAAAGGAGAATGGAGAAGATTTTTCTCCTGGCTTCCCTTTGTGAGGGCTTAAAGCACGGTGGAGTTACCAGGATCAGGGAGGCCCTACCGCAATTTGTGGTAAAATCATCATATGGGCGGTCGCCGAAGTGGCGGAACGGAATACGCGCACGGTTCAGGACCGTGTGGAGGAAACTCCGTGTGGGTTCAAGTCCCACCTTCGGCAGTATGCGCTTGTAGCTCAGCAGGATAGAGCGCAGCCCTGCGGAGGCTGAGGTCGCGGGTTCGAATCCCACCAAGCGCGTGGGCGGTTAGCTCAGTGGTGAGAGCGTCTGTCTTACACACAGAAGGTCAGAGGTTCAAGTCCTCTACCGCCCAGGATGAATAAGGTAGATACAAAAGGAGGTTTAAAAAAAAATGTCAGAGATAGAAGTAGGAAAGGTGGATAAGTTTTTTGCTCAGCCCGTGGTGGCAGGAGTTACCCTTGCAACCAAGATGAGAGTGGGCGATAGAATCCACATCAAAGGGCATACCACTGACTTTGAATTCGCTGTGGATTCGATGCAGATAGACAACGTAGATGTGAGCGAGGGGAAAGTAGGGGATGAGGTGGGGATAAAAGTCCCTGACAGAGTAAGGCCAGGGGATGTAGTGTACAAGGTCGAGTAGCTGTCATCTGAAAGCTGCCTTTCGCTTTATCTCCCTTTATCTCCCTTTAACCGATTAGTTTCGAATATGTGAAGGGAAAACCAACTCACTCCAGAGTATGAAAATAGCGATGGATAAGATTTTGGATATCAAGGCCAGGGAAATACTCGATTCCAGAGGTAATCCAACGCTTGGGGTAACCGTAGGGCTTTCCGGCGGTGCTTTGGGTTATGCCGCAGTTCCTTCCGGGGCAAGTACGGGTACCCATGAGTCCATCGAGATCCGTGATGGCAATAAGTCTAGGTATGGAGGCAAGGGTGTCCTCAAGGCGGTTGCCAATGTCGACCAAATAATCGCCCCAGCGTTGATGGGCATGTCTGCCCTTGAATGTAAGCGGCTAGATCAGAAAATGATTGAGCTGGATGGCTCCGCAAATAAGTCAGTGCTGGGAGTCAACGCTATTCTAGGTGTTTCCTTAGCCACAGCTCACGCTGCGGCAAATTTTCTGAACATTCCCCTCTACCAGTACTTGGGGGGAGATGGTATGCATATTCTGCCCGTGCCCATGATGAATATTTTAAATGGTGGCAAGCATGCTGAGAACTCTACCGATTTTCAGGAGTTCATGATAGTGCCTGCTGGTGCAGGCGACTTTGCCGCTGCTCTGAGGATGGGCGCCGAGGTGTACCAGGCTTTGAAGAAGGTTATATCCACTGAAGGACTTAGCACGGGCGTCGGTGACGAGGGTGGCTTTGCTCCTCAGCTTTTCTCAAACAAGACCGCTATTGAACTCATCTTGAAAGCCATCGGAAAGGCCAGCTACCGACCCGGAAAGGATATCTACTTGGCCCTGGACCCTGCCGCCAGTGAGTTTTACGATGGCAGCAAATACCACTTAGGGAGGGAGGGCAGATACCTTTCTTCAGTAGAAATGATCCAGTATTATGTCGAGTTGGTAGATGCTTATCCTATCATCAGCATCGAGGATGGCCTGGCTGAGGATGACTGGGAAGGGTGGAAGCTCCTTACGCAACAATTGGCGCACAAGGTACAACTGGTGGGGGACGATCTGTATGTTACCAATTTAGCCAGGCTCTCCCGGGGTATAGCTGAGCTAAGCTCCAACTCCATCTTGATTAAACCTAACCAGGTGGGTACTCTCAGCGAGGCCATGGATGCTATCGAGATGGCGAAAAAGGTAAACTGGACGACCATAGTGAGCCACCGTTCGGGTGAGACTGAGGATACTACCATAGCCGACCTGGCAGTAGCCATGGATACTGGATTTATTAAGGCGGGTGCTCCCTGTCGTTGCGAGAGAGTGGTCAAATATAACCGACTTCTCTATATAGAGGAGGAACTGGGCCAAAACGGGCGCTACGCGGGTACGGGCGCATTCTATAATCTCCCCGACAGGAGCTTAAACAATGCCTGAAAATCCTTTGGCTCTGGGCATTGATCTTGGGGGCAGCAAAATACTGACGGCAGTGGTCAACGCTCAGGGGCAGATATCCTCGCGTGATCATAGCCCAACGCCGGCTGCAGAGGGTCAGGAGGCAGTTATAAAGTCAATTCTGGAGTCGGTAGATCGCGCCCTGAATCAAGCCGGCATAGCTACTTCTGACCTCGGCGCTATAGGAATGGGGGCTCCTGGCATCTCCAATCCTGAGACGGGCATTATCTTTGCCTCACCAAATCTACCGGGGTGGCGAGACGTTCCCCTGAGGGACATAATCGAAAGAGAGCTTGGCAAGAAGACCTTGGTTATGAACGACGCTAATGCCGCAGCATTGGGCGAGCTCTATTTTGGCGCTGGCCGGGGCGCCCGTAACTTTATCTGCATTACCATCGGCACCGGCATCGGCGGAGGTATCATTATTGATGGCAAGATTTACACTGGAGCTTTCGGTGCCGCTGGCGAAGTGGGACATATGACCATCGATAATAACGGCCCCTTATGCAACTGCGGAAACACCGGATGCTGGGAAACGTTGGCTTCAGGGACAGCTCTGGTCAGGGAAGCAAAGCATCAGATCGAAGAAGGAGCAAGAACATCTATCCTGGATTATGCCGGCGGCGATATAGAAAAGGTGACACCTCGGATTATCCATGCCGCTGCGGGGCAGGGTGATAACCTGGCCAGAGAGCTCATCGCCCAGACCGGATATTACTTAGGCGTAGGCCTGGCTAACTTAATAAACATATTCAATCCAGAGTTGATAGTTATCGGTGGCGGTTTATCTAATATCGGTGACATGTTGCTCAATCCCGCGTTTAAGACCGCCAAAAAGAGGGCATACAGGGAGGTTTACCAGGCGGTGCGCTTTGTGCCCGCCGAGCTGGGGCAAAATTCCGGTGTGCTCGGAGCCGCTGCCTTTGCTCTACGAGAGATGAAAAGGACGATAGCTTAAAGCTACAGTTATCTTTTGTCTGTCTTCACCCACAACTTCTCGCCATCGGTAGTGAAGGTAATCGTTCCCACTTCTGATGTGAGGAGCACATTTTGGGCTCCTGCTTTATCCTCCAGGCGGGTTATGGCCGAAGGTGCAGGCTGGATAGTTACATCACTTCTAATAGCGGAGAGGTTTCCATTTACCAAAAGAGAAGAGGTAGGGGAAGAAAGTCTTACGACACTCCTCTATAGCAAATAAGAAGAGAGGACCAATAAATACTATGCCCCATTGCCCGATATCCAGAGGTATAGTGTGAAAGGCAAGCTGGAGAGGTGGGGCATATATAACTGCCATTTGTAATATGATGGCTATCGATATAGCTATAACCAACCAGCGATTGCGCCAAACTCCCAGCTTGAATATAGTGTGCTCATCGGAGCGAACATTAAACGCCCTTAACCATTCAAAAACAACCAAAGTGCAGAAAGCCATAGTGCGTGCCTCTTCTAAACTTAAACCTGCTTGTGCCCACCTGAACACCAGGAATGTCCCTACAGCCATTATCACTGCTAAAAAACCAATACGGGCCAGGAGCCCAGGAAAAAGGAGACCCACTTTGGGATGGCGTGGAGGTTTCTTGAGCTCATCTCCCGTCTTTGGCTCTAGCCCCAGCGGGATAGCAGCAATAGTATCAGTGACCAGATTAATCCAGATAATCTGCACCGCCAGCAAAGGTGCCTGACCTACCAGGGATAGGCACAGCAGCAAAGCCATAAGCTCCCCAGTGTTGGTGCTGAGAAGGAAGGTTACCACGTTACGAAGTCGATTAAAGATAGTCCTTCCCTCCTCCACCGCAGCTACAATAGAGGCAAAGTTGTCATCAGCCAGCACCATATCAGAGGCTTCCTTAGCTACATCAGTTCCCTTAACCCCCATAGCAATGCCAATGTCTGCTGACTTGAGAGCTGGAGCATCATTAACCCCATCACCCGTCATAGCCACCACATGATCCTTTTTCTTTAATGCATTGATTATCTTTAGCTTCTGTAACGGCTCAACTCGGGCAAATACTGAAATACTTTCCACTTGTTGCACTAATTCCTCTTCACTCATCTTTGCCAGCTCAGCGCCAGCTATAGCTCTCCCCGGAGGCAAGCCTAGTTGTTGGGCAATGGATTCAGCCGTCAACCTATGGTCTCCGGTGATCATAACTACTTTGATGCCAGCTTGTTGACAGAGCGCTACTGCTTCTACTGCTTCCTTCCGAGGTGGATCACTCATCCCCATCATACCCACCCAAACCAGCCGTCCTCTCAACGTTTCGTCAGTCAGTTCCTCAAATTCAGGAGGTGTCTCAGCATAGGCAAAAGCCAGAACTCTCATACCTTTGCCGGCCATGGAGCTGACCATCTCCTCAATGGTCTGGATATCCACATCCTGAATTGGCACAGCCTCATCATCCTTGATAATGTAACGGCTTACGGACAATAATCTCTCTACTGATCCTTTCACATAGACTACCTTACCATTGCCTTTGGGGTGAAGGGTGGCCATATATTGCCTTTCGCTCTGAAAGGGTATTTCATCCAGACGAGGAAAAGACATCTCCAGTTTCTCCTTATCCATTCCTGCCTTAGCAGCGGCTACCACTAATGCACCTTCAGTAGGGTCGCCCATAATGTTACAGCATTCCTCATCCTCTCTGGTGAGCAGGGCATCATTACACAGCGCTCCTATCCTGAGGAGTAAACCAAGGGCATGGTCACTTTGGGGGTCCAGTGGTTGACTATCCTGGCGAAATTCTCCCTGAGGCTGATAACCTTCGCCAGTTATCTCAATTGCCTTACCATCAACGTAGATATATTTTGCTGTCATTTCGTTTAAGGTTAAGGTTCCTGTCTTATCAGAGCAGATAACAGTAGCTGAACCTAGTGTCTCTACAGCCATGAGGCGGCGAACAATGGCATTGTGATGTGCCATTTCTCTCATACCCACAGCCAGGACTACAGTAACCACTGCAGGGAGTCCTTCAGGAACAGCAGAGACGGCAGCAGCAATAGCTACCAGTGATATCTCCACCAAGCCCAATCCCTGGAGCACTCCAACTACTACCAGAAGAGCACAAAGTCCCAGGAAGAGAATGATGACGAATTGGCTCAACCGGGCAATGCTTTTCTGCAAAGGTGTCTGCTCAGGTTCCATCTCTTCCATGACAGAGGCAATCTTGCCCATTTCAGTGGACATACCTGTAGCAACGGCTACAGCAACGGCCTTTCCCGAGCTGATTGTGGTACCCATATGAACCATGTTCTTCCTGTCAGCCACTGCTATCTCTCCACGGAGCGCAGTAGTATGCTTCTCCACAGGCATTGATTCTCCAGTGAGGATAGATTCATTCATCTTCAGCTCGGCAGCTTCAATAATTCTGGCATCAGCAGACACTCTATCCCCAGCTTCTAAAATCACCATGTCACCAGGAACTACTTCATCTGCAGAAATCAATTTTACTTTACCCTCACGCCTCACCTTAGCTTTGGGGGCAGCTAGCCGAACTAGGGCTTCCATGGCTTTCTCTGCTTTAGTTTCCTGAGTGAAGCCGACGATGGCATTGAGCAAAAGTATGCCGGCAATGACGCCGGCATCTAAATAATGTCCTACTATCGCTGAGATCACGGATGCAGCCAGGAGAATGTAGATAAGTGGACTAAGAAATTGCCTTAAGAAAACTAAGAGTGGTGAAGCTTTCCTTTTTGGTTTTAGTACATTGGGGCCATATTGGAGCAAGCGATCCCTGGCTGCAGCTTCGCTGAGCCCAGAGCGTGTTGTACGAAGTACTCCCAGAGCTTGTTCAGCAGTGAAGTTATACCATTCCCCTTTCACAGTTATAGTAACTCCCTTTAAAATAAAGCCATCCCGACTGCCTTGAGAATTATACTATTATAGGAGTTACGCACTTACAGGGCAACGCTGTTATGATGGATGAAAAAGAGAAAGCAAATGTCTTACTCTAAATGCGATGACTTAGATTATATCCACTTCCTGGTTGCAGCTCAAAAGGATTTTACCTGCACGAAAGCAGCTCGTTACCAACCGGACTGCCCTGATGTACCCGCCCATGATGCGTTTACCCGCCTGCTGCAACGTGAGCTTACAGACACAGAAGTCTTGTGGCAGGAAGTTAGGCCCTTAGTAGAGCCAAAGCTATAGGGATGCTGATTTTGGATGATACCACTTTGGACAAGCCTTATGCTCACAAGATGGAGGCAGTAACCTGGTATTGGATGAGCAAGCATCACCGGGTGGTGAAAGGAATCAATCTAATCACTACTCTATGGACATAATAGGAAGAGCTCACCTTCCTCTTTTGATTTTCGGGTTTATGCTCCTGCTTTCATTCGGCTGGAGTGGCATCGACTGTGTACTGGCCTTAGCTGGTATGAAGCTAAGAGAGTTATTATTCGGGAGGCCATCCGGAGTTATCTAGCCTATCCATTCCGGTAACAAGTATGTAAGAAGACTCATCTGGATGTTCTCAATAGTGGCGGTGAGAGCTGTACCACAGTATCGAGCCTACTTTCGGCGCTGGGTTGCTCAGGGTAAACCTAAGATGGACATTCTTGTGGCTGTAGGGCGTAAGCTCCTCTCCACCTTCTATGCCATCCTAAAGAGGGGGGGTACCCTACAACCCCAATTGGGAGGTGAATTGCCATTTTGCCCCGGCAAGGAGTTGACATCAATATACTAATCAGGCTCCAAAGACCGGGATAAGCGGACTAC
>DFBE01000033.1 GCA_002367275.1 Dehalococcoidia bacterium UBA3088
ACACACCTTTTGACGAAACCTCGATGGAGGTCTGTTTTTCTCATTGGGGCATACTTATTTATCACCTTGCTGATCCCAAGGTCATCCATGATTGGCTTAATCAAAACCACCTCACCAAGGAGTTTAGTAGTGATAGACTTAACCCCTTTAGCCATGATATGTTTTGATAGCATTCTAATCATCTCCTGTGAAGAGGATAGCTTAGATAAGCTTATAATTCAAAATCAATAAGTGCGGAAGGTGGATTACAAAACATACTATTGGATGCAAATTCTGAAGTAGACACATCCAAAGCCAGCAGGGTCGGATAATCCCTGGGAATTTGTTTGACTTTACCTCTTCTACGTATTATTCTGGTATTAGGTTAGGGTGTCGAAATTCTGGAAGGTAAGCTTAAAAACGATACGCTGATTCCTCTTTAAAAAGGCGTAAAACCCAGGGTCTTCAAGGCTAAATTTGGGGCGCTAGCTCAACGGGTAGAGCAGCTGACTCTTAATCAGCCGGTTGGGGGTTCGAGTCCTCTGCGCCTCACTTCTATCTTGTTAATAAATCAAAACCTTATTTTGTTAACAAAATTCCTTGATTCCAGAAGACAAGGTATTTCACCCAAGACGATAAGATTTTATCGGTCTTGTCTCAAGCCATTTGTGAGGAATTATGAACTAACCCCAGATGGCATAAGTTCATTTCTGGCCAATCTGAAGTGTGGCAATGCCAAACATGCCTACTATAGAGCCATCAGAGCATTCATCAACTGGCTGGTCAGAAATGATTATCTCAAAGAAAATCCACTGAAGAAGATTGACCCGCCAAAGTCGAGTAAACCCATACTGCCCAGCTTGACCACCGAACAAGTAAACTATCTCATTGACCGGGTTGATACTTTAAGAGATAAGACCATCATCAGTTTACTTGCTGACTCCGGCATGAGATTGAGTGAAATAGCTAATATCAAAGCAAGTGATATTGATTGGCAAAGCTGTACTATAACCATCTGAGGCAAAGCTAAGAAGCAAAGAAAAGCTCCGTTTAGTCAAAGAACTGCCGGCATGCTTCAGAAATGGATTTCAGGGAACGGCACTGGAGAGAATATCTGGCACACGAAACCATCGGGTATCGTGTCTATGCTCAGAAGATTAGAGAAAGAGACTGGGTTGAAATGTAATCCGCACACTTTCAGAAGAACATTTGCTTCTAATCTTCACCGTGCTGGTCTGGATGTTGAGCACATAATGAGACTGGGCGGATGGGAGAGCTTGGATATGGTGCTCAAATACACGCGTTCGGTGAAGTTTGAAGATAGCCTAAAGCTTTACCATGAGTTATCGGCACTTTGACCACCCACTGGCTTTCTGTGGTGAGTAAGGTTGATTTTGCTTTGCAAGGAACCAGTCGGGGGATATGGTAGATATTGGGAAATACAGGGGGTGCTAAAAGACCCCCCCGTCCATATACAGAACGGGGGTCGTATAAACTACCCCCCAGTAGCCATAACCCCCGGGAAGAACATATCCATTACAAAGCTGACAGCTTCTGGACTTTGAGTCAGTTGGAAGCCATCCATTTGCTGTAGCATAACAAGAAAAAAAGTGGAATACTACAGAGACCAGCAACTAATGCCAATGGGAGCAAGATAAATATTGAAATATAAGCCGTAGCATGGAGAAGTCCATCAAGGGTCATACAAAGAATCTCGGTGGCGATACAAAGAATCGAACAAGTGAGCATTTTTCCTCCTCTTATTTGATCAGTTTCAGCCGTTTCATATCATCTTCGGACCAGCCGATGTTATCTTGACTTCATCTTCCGTTCTTCTTAAATCTTCTTGAAGAGAGCTTCAACTTAAACAGTTATTATCCCCGGGGCCTGGGAAATCCCAGCAACATTTGAGTTCTCACTGCCAAGAGGATAGGGCGTTGTTACTTGTACTCTAACATCAACAGTCTCGTTTGAACCTTCCAAAATCAACTCGTATGTTCCCGTTTGCTTGGCAATAAAATTCATGTCTAGCCGTTTTATTTCTAGCGTTCGTGAAGACGGCTTAATAACAGACGTAGGGCTTTCCACCCAAGCATGGATAGAGCGTCGTTCCGAACCATACCAGCATTGCACATACATCCAAACTTTGACCTTCTGCCCTGCTACAACATCAAAAGGAATTACTATCATATCGTCAGCGTATTCTGCAGGCTCAGAACGGATAAGAAAGGCATCTGGTTCAGGATTCAAAAGTATCGGGGGCCCTAGTTCATAAGTTCCACTAAAAGATTGCTCTGTCGGCGGATCCGGTGAGTCTGTCAAAGTCACAGTATAACTAGACGCCAAGACCATGGAGCAAGAGACGGAAGGCAAAATTCCCACTAATATGATCCCAGATAAACCCCAAAACCATCTTTTCATGTTTCTATTTAATCAGCCTCAATCGCTTCATATCGCTTTCAGACCATCCTGTATCTTCCAGCAACGCTTTTAATAACCCGGTTCCATAAGATTTTTTGCCCGCATGATAGTGAATAGATACACGCCTACCATCTGGATGTCGATACAGTCGCTCAGTTCTGACTTTCTCATCTAAAATCCACCCATCTTTTTCCAGAGCCGAGATTAGATCACCAGCAGTTTTGTTCTTTAACTGGTCCCAAGTGCTCTTGATGAAACTCAAACAGTTGTTACCACCAAATCTTCTATACGATGAGGTCCCATTTTCTCTTTTTCTTTATCGGCCAAAACACCCACCGGAATTGGGTCCCCATGCTTTATCAGGGAGCGCAAGTAAGCTATGGCTGCATCTCTAGCGTTGTCTAAAGCTTCTTCTTCAGTATCTCCGCAAGTATGCAAGCCGGTGAGAGCCGGGCAATAAGCATGAAACTGATCGCCATCTGGTTCAACAACAACACAGATTTTGAAACTGGTATTTGGTTTATCGGTACTTTGCATTTTTCACTCCAAATCTATACTGCACCCCATTTTTCTCTTTCTATTTGACCAGCTTTAGTTGTCTCAACCTCCTTTCTCTATTGATTTTTTAATTTCTACTCCCATCATGGTATGGCACACCATACCCCAGAACAAACAAAGCCTATTAAGCTCAGTATTACACGTACTGTTAATTTCTACAATTATTCCTCAAAAACTAAGACAAATCAATCATGCTGTTCAGTATAGCTAGTATATTTGCTCAGCAAATTAGGCTGAAAAACCTCGAAAACTGAGTAATGTAGCTTTTGAAAGGCAAAAATCTCAAGAGTTATAGTGAGAGAGCAAGGAGTGGCTTGCTCAGTCAAAAATTTTCATCAGCGGAGCTAGTGGGCGGAGCCACGTCTTCCGGTTCTCTCATCTTACGCATGAGCAATTCAGTGAAGTCCATTGGCCTTTTCTCTTGGCCAGCTTTTTTGGTTAGCCTTGCGAGTTCTTTCGGGCCGTATTGCTTCATTCGGAGAGTTAGATATCTCAGCTCAAACTTGCTTAGCTCATTCCAATCTTTATTTATCAGTTCCATATCTTTCAAGACGATCAGAGAAAGATTGTGTAAGTAGAGTGAAAAGATTGTCTCGAGTGGGTCCATTTCATCAATCTCGTTAGCTATCTGCCACCGCTCCACGGTCTTCTTATAAACTCCCACCGCTCTTCTGGCTTGACTATTCGGAACACCCGTTGAACGAAGAGTCAGATATCACATCTTTTTTTCTTCAGCGGAGCTAGTACGCTTTGCGTCAGCCGAGACACTTTTGTTTTCTCTATTCATTCATCCCCCTTCAAGTTTACTTTACATAATGATTCCACTCATAATCCACTAAGCCGCTCCGCGACAGCTTTAAGTTGCCACTCTTGCGGAGTAGCGTCCAAAAATTTCTCCAGGTCTGAGACTTTATCCCACGGCTTAAGAGTAATCTCGGGTCTACCATTTCTGCTCCAGATAGCAATAGCTTCGTCTTTAGTCATGGCCAATATCTCTTAACTTTAGCACACCCTCCGGCAAAATGGCTGAGGTCAGTAAATATTAAATATCCATTGCCGATATTCTTCCCTAAATCTCTGGCACAACTGAGGGATTGCTAAGCATACATCAAGGGAATAGAATATAGCCAAGAAGTTTCTGCCCGTGGGCTAGCATTATGGTAAGTAAGGTAAAGCTTCAGATAGCATGAAAAGGGGAGGTACCACGAAGAGAGGCTTAGCGGCATACTTGGCCGCAGTTTTCCTGTTGTCGGCCTTTGTTCAATCTGCCCCTTCTCAAGTTCAAAGATACGGCATCTCCTCTACAATACTGGAAAATGGGTTGGAGGTTATAGCTGTGGAGAACCATAACGTCCCTCTTGTTACCATCACCATAGCTGTGAAGAGTGGAGCTTGCACCGAACCACCAGCATACGATGGGCTTTCTCACCTTTACGAGCATATGTTTTTCAAGGGCAACAAGGCTATCTCCAACCAGGAAAGTTATCTAGAAAGGTTGAGGGAGTTAGGTGTAGAACTGGGCAGGCTGGCTAACGGAAGTACCTCCACGGAGAGTACGTTATACTTCATCACCCTCCGTAGAGATTACCTTGAACAAGGTATGATCTTCATGAAGGATGCTATCCAATCGCCACTGTTTGATGAGGAAGAGTTAGAGATGGAGAAGAGGGTAGTCTTGGCAGAGTATGATCGTGCTGAGGCTACACCACGGCGTTGTCTCCAGCAGGAGGTGGATAAAAGGCTATGGTACAAGTATCCTTGGCGTAAAGATGTCCTGGGCGACCGCGAGATTATCACTACCGCCACTCAGGATAAGATGCTTACTATTCAGAAAAAGTTCTATATACCTAACAACTCTGCTCTCATCATAGCTGGTGATATCGATCCGAAGGAGATCTTTAATATGGCTGGAGAAATATTCGCTGATTGGCAGAGGAGAGAAGATCCCTTCATGAAGTACCCTGTACCACGTCATCCGCTGCTCGAGGAGGTTCAGGAAATTGTTATCGTAAGGCCAGTTAACACCATCAGTATTCTCATAGGGTTTCATGGCCCGAGCGTCTCCGAGGATGAAAGAGCAACGTATGCAGCCGATGTCCTCTCATGTATCCTGAATAATCCTGCATCTGGGTTTCAAAAGAACCTTGTAGATTCTGGGTTGTTCACTTCCTGTTCTGTAGCCTACCGTACCCAAGAATACACCGGCCCCATCACAATCTTCGCTCGGACCAATACTCAAAACCTCAATACAGCAAGGAAGGCCCTAATTGAGGAAGTTCAAAGAATAGGTCAGGAAGATTACTTCAGCGACGAAGGGCTAAAAAATGCCAGGCAAAGGCTGGAAGCTCAGCAAGTCTACGATGTTGAGCTTGCCAGCATGTTCGCTTATACGCTGGGATCATGGTGGTGCTCGACCGGGCTTGACTATTATCTGGATTATATCCCTAATGTTAAGAGAATAACCAGAGAGGATGTAGAGGATTATATCAATACCTATATTACCGGCAAGCCCTTCGTGATCGGGGTACTACTGTCTCAGGAGGATAAGGAGCTTTTAACATGAGGGGGAAGCCAATAACCTTACTAGTGAGACTGATAACCCTGCTAATGGTGATCATTCTGCCATTCACCTCTGGTGTATCCACTGCTGGATGTGATGTCTCTGAATTCGACATCGATGGGTTGAAAGTAATCCTCAAGAAGGTAGATAGTGAGGTTACTGCAGTAAGCCTCTTCTTCAAAGGAGGAGTAAGGAACATTGATCCCTCAAATCAAGGTATTGAGCCACTGCTATTCGGGACAGCAAAGCGTGGCAGTGAGAATTATCCTATGGATCTACTTCACTCTGAGCTTGCAAGAATGGGGACAAGCATATTCGTAATCCCAAAGATGGACTTCACCATTGTTTCCCTCCGGTGCCTCAGCCGTTACTTTGATGAGTCCTGGGATATCTTCACAGATGTGCTGCTCCACCCCGCTCTGGATGAGAAGGGGGTGGAACTAGCCCGACAAGAGCTGATAGCTAGAGTAAGGCGACAGAAAGACCTCCCGGACTCCCATGTCAGGATGGTTGCATGGGATCTCTTCTACAGAGATCATCCTTATGCTCTAAAGCCCCAAGGGACAGAATCTTCCCTTTTGAGTATTTCTACTGCAGACTTAAAGGAGTATCACAAGAACCAGGTGATACTCTCAAGGCTTTTGTTGGTCGTTGTGGGAAAGGTAGATCAATCAGACATTGAGGATAAGGTTGTCAGCTCCTTTGGGAAACTACCCCGGGGGGAGTACAGGCCAAAGCTACTGCCAGAGGTTAAGGGTAATAGGATGCCAGGTCTAAAGGTAGTGGACCGGGATATCCCCACAAACTATATCTGTGGAGTTTACTCTGCTCCCGGCCTGAAGGAAAAGGAGTATTATCCCATGCAAATTGCTATAAACATATTAAGTAACCGGCTCTTTGAGGAGGTCCGCACCAAGCGTGGCCTCGTTTACCAAGTTTATACCAGCCTGGATAAAGTAAGCTCTAATGATGGTATTTTATGCCTCACTACTCAGGAGCCCAGTGCGGCGATGGAAGTTATATTCTTGGAGGTAGGGAGGCTCAGGAATGAACTGGTGGAGGCCAAGGTGCTTCAGGATACCATCGCCATCTCTATAAACGACTATTACCTATCGAAAGGATCTGTAAGCACCCAGGCCAGTATGCTCGGCAGATATGAACTTAATGGGAGTGGTTGGGAGGATTATCTAAGAATTGAAGATAAAATGAAAGCTGTAACTCCCGAGGATATCATGGAGGTTGCCAGGGAATATCTGGAGAACATCAACTTCGGTTTTTTAGGAGACCCGGGTAAAATTGACAGAGAATTGTTTCTCTTCTAGGCTACTTCACCAATGAGAAAAAATAATCAAGCTTGTTGCATAAGCCCACCGGCCGAAGCTGAGGTAACACAGCTCCTTGAGAGCAGGGGGAATTGAGGATTACAGGGTCAGGACAAGAACATAGACTTGAATTTTACCTTGAGACCGGTGTATCTTTCCTGAACCTGGTTATTCTTTACCGCGATGGCCAGGGCTTGCTTAGTTCCTACCAGTATCAAAAGTCTCTTTGCCCGGGTGATAGCGGTGTAAAGGAGGTTTCTCTGCAACATGATGAAATGCTGGGTGAGGATAGGCATTACCACCACTGGATATTCACTCCCCTGGGACTTGTGCACCGATACGGCATAGGCTAACCTCAGCTCGTCCAGCTCACCGAACTCATAGGTTATCTCTTTATCCTCAAAGCTCACCACTACTTCTTGATCCTCCAGGTTGATGCGAGATATTTTCCCTATGTCCCCGTTGTAAACTTCCTTGCCATAGTTATTTCTTACCTGCATCACTTTATCATTCTGTCGCAATATACTTCCCCCCCGGGAAACTTCCTCTCCGGTGGGGTTGAGCAATCCTTGTAGCTCCCGGTTCAGGTTACTCACTCCCACCACACCTTTGTGCATAGGGGTCAGAATCTGAATATCCTTCCGGCTTATCCTGAAGGCTTGAGGTATCCTCCGAGCGTAAAGCTCCTTTATCACCTCCAGGACCTCCTGGGGTTCCTTTCTATCAATAAAGTAGAAGTCCTTAGAACTGGTAAGCTGAGGGAACTGCCCCTGATTTACCCTATGTGCATTCACTATAATCTGACTTTGCCTTGCTTGTCTGAAGACATGTTCCAGGGTCACCACCTCCACCACCTGAGAGTCAATGACATCCCGGAGGAAATTCCCCGGTCCCACTGAAGGAAGCTGGTCAGCATCGCCCACCAGGATGAGGGTAGCCGGGGGCGGGATGGCTTTAAGCAGGTGATTGGCCAGCAATATATCCATCATGGAGGCTTCATCCACAATCACCAGATCTGCTTTAAGCGGATTCTGGTCGTCCCTCTTGAATTTTCCCTCTTTGGGGCTACATTCTAAGAGCCTGTGGATGGTCTTAGCCTCTTTGCCTGTGACCTCAGATAATCTTTTAGCTGCCCTACCGGTAGGGGAAGCCAATGCCACCCTTCTCCTCTCTCTATCGGCTATCTGTATAATGCTTTTTACAATCGTGGTCTTACCTGTTCCTGGCCCCCCCGTGATGACGAGTACTTTGCTACCTATAGCTTTGCTTATAGCTTCCCTTTGCTTATCCGCTAACTCTATCTGACTTTCCTTTTGAACCCACTCTATAGCCTCCTTTACATTCATGAGAGGCGGGGAAAAATTCATAAGACCCCTGAGTTTCTTTACCACCCCTTCCTCAGCAACATACAGGGGTTTCAGGTACACTTTGGTCGAATTATCTTCTTCTTTAAGAACTATCTTTCCTGCCTTATTCAAGGCCATGAGTGCCCCCTGTACTATCTTGGCATCTATGTTCAGGTTCGAACTTACCTTTTCCGAAAGCGAAGCTTTCGGATAACAGGTATGCCCTTCATCCATAAGCTCGATTAAGGTATAGAGTATGCCTGCCTCTGCCCGAACCTCAGAGTTTGGGTCTATCCCCAGGCTTTGAGCAATTCTATCGGCAGTCTTAAACCCAATGCCCGGGATGTCCATAGCCAGACGGTAGGGGTTTTCCTTCACCACGTGGATGGCTTCGTCTTTATATGCCTTATAGATCTTCGTGGCGTAGGTTGAGCTCACCCCTATTCCCTGAAGGAAGAGTATTACCTCCCTGATCTCCTTCTGCTCCTCCCAGGTCTGAACTATCCGGGCCAGCCTTACCGGACCAATATCCTCCACCTCCAGAATCTTTTGAGAATCGCCCTCGATCACATCCAAAGTCTCAAGTCCAAATCTCTTCACCAATCTTTGTGCCAGCACCGGGCCAACCCCCCTGATGAGGCCTGAACTTAAGTACTTCTCTATTCCGGTGAGTGTAGCCGGAACTTTGGCCAGGCAACTTTTCACCCTGAATTGTTCTCCGAACTTCTGATTTCTGACCCACTCTCCCTTAAGGGTTAAAGTTTCCCCCGGACTTACACAGAGGTTGCCCAGTATGGTGATGAGCTCCCTTCTTCCATCAATCTGGAGTTTGGCCACGGTATAGTTATCCTCCTCATTGAAGTAAACTATCCTATCCAACACTCCCTCCAGGGTGGTGGGTGCACTCGGTCTAAGCAAACCCAAGCCCTCCTAAGCCTCAATAACTATTCCCCATTATAGCATGAGATCAGAGCTCCCAAGTTACATCAATTCGAGGAATTACCACCCGCCTTTTCCCCCTGAAGTGCCGGAGGAAAGCACGGGGCTTTTCGGTATGTATGGGGATCACTACTTCAGGATTTATGGTTTCAATGAGGCCAAAAAGCTCAGGCCCGGATATATGTCCTGAGGCATGAAGCCCGCTCTCGTCCTCGGCTACTCTACCGCTTTTCACCTCCGGGACTCCCGAAGAGGTAAGACCAAAGTGATTGATCCACCTGCGAAGCCTTTTGATATCAAACCTCTGCTCTTCACTGAAGGCTTCGCTAGAGGAGTAGATGTATAACCCGCCCTCTGGTTTAAAGTCAATGAGCTCATTTATGTCCCAAAAGCTTAAGGCCAGGATGTAATCTCCTGGGTTTCTCTTCACCTCTCCTGGACCTATAATCTTGCCTTTATCCTGATAACGGGAGCAAAGCCCCTTTTCCCATCTATCCCCTTGTTTCATCTCCTGATACAGGATGAGGTTATCATCCTCCCCAGGGCAAGGTATTCCATCTTCAACCAGGTGCATTGCCTCCAGAAGATAGGCATCCTTGGCTAGAATAGCCAGTTTACGTCGGCAAGATTTCGCTATCTCCTTAAAGGTGAGAAGTCTTTCCACATTCCGGGGTCCAAAATCAGCCACCACCACCTTTCCTACCCCTTTCTTCACTTCAGCCAGGGCCTTCTCCCCCACAGTACCCTCATCAAAGCCCTGCTCTTGAGAGCTGACATTTGTTCCCTCACAGATGAGGACAGCGGGCTTCAACTTAGCTGCCTCCTGTACAAAGTTTCGGGTAAGCCAGCCCCTTTTTCCATGAAGGCGAAGGTCACCGGTATACACCACCCAACCCCGGGAGGTGTTCACAGCGAAGGCACTCGCCCCATAGATGGAGTGGTCCACGGGAAATGACCTTACCTCGAGGTTTCCCACCCTTAAGCTCTCCCTGGGGAGAGCTGCCCTCATATCCCGGGTGGAAGGTGAGCTTTGCCAAAACCTGGTGGCTTCCCCAGAAAGCTCTGCTCCATCACTAAAGCAAAACTGCCGCTGGACAAAGGGATATCCTCTCTGGGATGTGAAGTACCCTTCGCTTTCCTCTCGAGGTAAAAGATAGCATACCTCCCTCTCCAGGTCGGACTTCCCGGAGTCCTGGATGGCCTTGGCGGTGAAGGCGGTAAGCTTAGTACACAGGATGGGAATGTCGGGCTTAAGGAAGGAAACATGTCCGCTGTGGTCCAGGTGGGCATGGGAGAGAAGGACGGCATCCAGGTTGACCTCCCGCAAAGTTACATCAGAAAATCTTCCCCATACATCTTCACCACCCGGTTCAAGGTCTCGCCGGTAGATGTCGTGAAAAGGGGGGAGAAGCCCCATCTCAAAGAAATCCGTGAGTCCCCGGCCAGGCCGGGGCTTTAGATATTCTTCAAAGTACCATGACCAGTGGTGGTAGTTTATGCCGAAGTCAAAAAGAAGGGTAGTGTCACCATCCTCCAGGAGAACCTTGTTTCCCCCTATCGTCCCCACTCCCCCATACGGCGTTATCCTCATGGTCGCTCCCGCTCATGTCTGAAAAACATCCCAACCTTATGTGACCAGAGTATCTTCTGGGTCGGGTGCGACCGTGAAGGGAAGGTTGATTACCCTTCCGCCCTCTAAGTAGACCTCAACCTCGTAGCTGCCCACCGGCCAGGCCTGAACGTCAAATTTCTCTGGGTATATCCAGCTCATAGCTGCCCACCCCGGTCCTATTTGTGCCACGCTTAATTCTAAATCAACATGAGATAGCTCAAAATTCTTCATGCCATTTGCCTCTACTATTTTCCACTGCCAATCGATCTTCGTGCCGGCAGGAGCATCTGAAAGCTTGACACAACAGTAAATCCTGGGGGTGTGGGGGGAAAACTTATCCGCCATTTCAATGGGGACATAACTCTCACTGACGCTCTGGGTCAGGGCTGCTTCAAGGAACTTGGCAGGCGAGTGTTCAACACTCGGTGATGCTGCCTTCTCCTCCGCTACCTTCTCCTCACTCTGGCGTGCCAGGGCATCGTAGTAGCTTAGTATGAACTCATCCCAGTTGTGCTCTCGGGCAAAGGAGAGAAAGTCCGCCCTGCCATTATAATAGTTAAGGTACTTCCATCCTTCCGAAGGGAAGTAGATGCTTACCCCATCAGCGTAGTCCGTAAGGTGATGAGCCTCCGCAATTACCGCGTCATCTAAAAGGAACTTAACCCTGGCTGCTCTGTCTGCCATCTCTCCATCCTTCGCAACCGCAACCTTCAGGAGCTCCAAGAAGCGGTCCAGGTCTATGTACCCCAGGTAGTCAAGGTCAAATCCCTGTACCTTTTTCCTCACCTGATAGATACTTTCAACGTAGTCATCCATGTTCTCCATCACTGAACTACACAGTTCATCTAAGGTATCTGCTAGTTCGGGCATAAGGGCCAGATCCACTGCTGAGAGAGTGGCGGGCAGGAGTATTGACTTCCCCTTGGAGATGGTATAGCGCTCTAAAGGATAAGCCTCCACCATTCCCCGAGCCAAACATTTTCCATCCATGGATGGGTCCTGGGATAAAAGGGATAGTAGCTTGCCATAATTCCATCCTTCACGATGTTCTACCCCCTGGGAGGCTACGGCATAGCTTGCATATGGGCTCACCTCATACAAGATCTCCATCATGGCCATAAAGCAGACGTCAAAACCGATGACTGCAAACTTCTCCTTCCCATCCTGGGTTATGGCGACCAATGCCTCCCTTAGCTCCGGAATGGTGAGGTAATTGTCATCTGTGCCATCCCAGCATATCCCACGGAGGGCACTTCCCGGCTTCCCTTCTCCCATTTCTTCGTATCCTGAGATCCCCGATCCATGACCCCAGACTATGAGCCCATATTTCTGGGCGGGGTATTCTTCCTTACACCAGGTGGCAAAGTCAGCCAGCGTTTGGGGGTCTCCCATGTCAGACTCATAATCCTGGATAACCCTCCCACCATCTTCTACCGCCGGGGAGCGTATCTCCTCCATATCTTCATTCTGCTGAATGAGCAGTATGTGCGTATCTCCGTGTCCCGGTCCATCTATAAGAACCACCACATTTATACTGGGGCTGAGCTTTCCACACTCCATCTCGTTCATATCCTTAAGGGCATCAAGGTAAAGGGTATTATCTCCGTCCACATATACCATAACCGTCCAGTCAGCCATCTGCTCTGCTTTTTGAGGTTTGGCTTCCTGATCCGGGGTTACCCCGGGAGCCCAAGTGCAGGGCAACAAAAAGCAAAAAGCGGCTGTGATCCCTGCTATCCTTTTTATCCTTCTCTCCTTCCAAAACGATTTTCTGGTCGGGGGATGAATCGGGGGTAGGACCCCAAGATCTTAAACTGGGATGACTTAAGTTCCACCTTTTTCAGAACCTGGGCTATAACCCTCTCCTCCCGATGACCTTCAAGGTCGATCAGAAAGAAGTATCTGCCCAAGCTCTCCTTAGAAGGACGGGATTCTATCTTGGTGAGGTTGATATTCCTTTGAGCAAACTCTTGGAACACTTCGTACAGAAGCCCCGGGCGGTCTTCAGAAAAGGAAAGGCATAAGGAGGTCTTATCGTTTCCCGTCCGGACATGGTCATGCTTGGCCACCACCACAAACCGGGTGAGGTTCTGGGGATAGTCCTGAATGCAGCGAAGAAGGGTATGGGCACCATAGAGGGTAGCTGCCCTGTGGGTGCCGATAGCCCCCACCCCCTCTCCAGGGTAAGACATCATCTGCTCTACCGCGGCGGCGGTGCTCAGAGTAGGAGTTACCCTGGCCTGGGGAAGAGAGCGCTCCAGGAATTTCCGACACTGGGATATTACCTGAGGGTGAGAGAAGATCATCTGAATATCGCTTAAGTTCACTTCCTTCTGCGAGAGGAGGTGGTGCTCTATGGGTAGCACCAGTTCAGTTTTAAGTAAAAGGTTCACCTCATGGATAAGAAGATCCAGGGTATCAGTGACCGATCCTTCAATGCTGTTTTCGATGGGAACTATTCCTTCACCCACCACCCCCTTATCCACCGCTGACACCACTTGAGATATGGAGGAAAAGGGGATAAGCTCGGCCTCACTCTGATATAAGATGGCTGCCTCTTCACTGAACGTCCCCGGTGGGCCCAGATAAGCTACGCTCTTTCTCACTCGCCCAGTACAAGGGAAAATAGTTCTTCTTCCTTTTTCGTGTTGACTGTAGCTATCAGACGATCATGGGGCTCAAGTCTGAATTCATTCAGTGGCGGAACGAGCTTCTTTTCACCCCGGACGATAAGACAAACAGAATCTTTTAGAGGAGTTTCCTTTATCTTCTTCCCCCGGGCCTTAAATGAGGAGGGCAGTTCTATCTCCACCAGCTCTGTATCTGCCTCCACGGTGGTTAAGCGAGTTAGAAGATGGGGGGGAATCTCCTCCTCAATATGCTCTAAGATAAGGTTGGTAGTGCTTAGAGTAACATCTACCCCTAGAAGATCGAATAAGAATTCATTTTGAGGATTGTTGCTCAAGGAGATGGTTCGAGGCGTGTTGAATTTATACTTAGCTATCTGACAGGAAACTAGATTGTCCTCATCATCATTAGTGGTAGCGATCAGAAGGTCAGCCCTCTCTGCTCCAGCCCTCTCCTGTGCTAAGGCATCTGAGCCGTCACCTGAGATGGCTATACTTCCCAGCTTTTCCTCAATCCAATTTACCTTTCTTTCATCCTTCTCAATAACTGAGACCTCATGGTTCTCGGCCAAAAGCTGTCGAGCAAGATAATATCCTACTTTCCCCCCCCCAATGATGATGATGTACATCAGCTTTGCACGATCTCCTTCTTCAAAAGCTGAATAAATATGGTGGTAGGACTTAAGGCTTCAAGCCCCAGAGACTTATACAGTTCACTCCTCTGAGGGTCGTAGATACGGCATATGACCCGGGGAATGTTAAAACGGTGCTTAGCAATTTGGGCAGCCATGACATTACGGTTGTCATTATCCGTAACTACTACAAAGGCATCGCTTCCTTCAATCCCCGCCCTCTTCAGCGCCTCTTCATCGGTTCCATCATCCACGATAGCCATATCCAAAAGATCCTCGGGCAAGCGTTCAAGGGCGGTGGGATTTATATCCACAATGCTCACATTATGTCCCTCTTGGTGAAGCAGAATCGCGAGCTGTGCCCCCACCCTCCCGCACCCCATAATCACTATTTTCATACTATCTGCGGTAGACCATTACCGGACAGGGAGAATTCTTAAGGATGTAGGAAACTACCTCTCCCAGGCTGAATTCACCAAGCTGCTTTCTATGATTTAATCCCACTACAATGAGATCGCTATTCTTCTCATGGGCCACGCCTACTACTGCTGGCCCCACTTCCCGGGCCTGGATTATATCCGACTCCACCTCCAGGTCTTCATCTTCTACCATTGCCTCCATCCGGTTTATTACCTCCTTTCCCCGGTTAAGCTCGGGCTCAAGCTCAGCATCCAGGGGTAAGGAGCGGGCAACTTTGATGACATGAATCAGATGAACTCCTGCCTTGTGCCTGCGGGCAACATTACAGGCTATCTCTATCAGCTTACTGTCTACACTATTTCCGCTTAGAGGAACCAAAACTTGTTTCATCTTCTTTGCTTCAACCTCCTTCCTCAGAGAACAGACCTTTTCTCCTTTGATATATGATATACCCCAAAATCCCCAAAAGCATCCACCCCAATCCCACCCAGCGGCTTACAGGCTCCACCACCATAATAACTACCCATATACTAAGTGTTACTCCTAGACCTATTATACTCGTCAGGGGAAGGTCTTTCCCTCTGATATTCACATTAAATTTTATTTTAAACGGGCGGTCAAGCCCCGGCTTCCTGATCCTCAAGATCAGTATGGAGGCATGGGCAAAACCGAAGGAAAGAAGGGAACCAAAGGTATATAAGGACCCCAGATGAGCAAATAGATTGGAGGCGAAGAAACCGGGCAGAAGAAGGACCAGAGCTATCACACAGAAGAGAACTATGGGGATATAAGGAGTTCCAAAGCGAGGATGGATTCTTGAGAATACTGAGGGTATCTGGCGATGTTCTCCCAGAGAGAAGGTCAGTCTGGATATCCCCATTATTCCCGCATTGGTAGCTATGAGGAGTATGCTTCCGGCCAGGATGGCTACTAAGGGCATATATATAGCAGTGAGGCCTTCTGAGGGGAAGGAAGCAGCGATGCCTGCCACCGGATCCCGGGCCCAACCATGAATAGAATCTCCCAGGATCTGAGGACTCATGGCGGAGAGAGCGACCATGGAGATACCGCTGAATATCAGGAGAACAAAAAATATCATGTACATCAATGCCTTGGGGGCTCTGACTTGCGGCCTCCTGGTCTCGTCTGCCATCTGAGAGACCGTCTCTATCCCGGTATAGGCCAGGGAGGCCAGGGCAATGCCAAATATAAGGTCGGGGAATTTGGGCCAGTTACCCTCCCCAAACATATTCTGGGTAAGAATATCCAGATTGAAGATGAATAAAAATCCCAGGATGATGATGGAGATCTGCGTCACGATATCCACGAAGGCAAACAATATGTTTATTCGGGATGATTCTTCTACCCCCCGTATGTTCAGGACAAGTAAAAAAAGGATTATGCCTATGGAGGTAATAGTCCCCACGATAGCGGAACTCTTGAACGGCTCCCAGAAGTATCCCAGGTAGGGAGGAATAGTATAGGCAGAGATAGCAATGGTGGCCACATAGCTTAAGAGGAGGGCCCACCCGGAGATAAATCCCACCATACTGCCAAACCCGTGCCGGGCAAAACTAGCTGAACCCCCTGATTCAGGGAACATGGCTGTCCCCTCAGCATAAGTGAGAGCAGTGAAGATGAATAGGATTCCCGCTATCCCCAGGACTATAGGGGTGGCTCCTAAAGCTACCAGGGCTACAATCCCCAGAGCATAATAGATGGAGGAGCCCACATTACCGTATCCTGCACTGAACAGGGCAGGCACCCCCAAAACCCTTCTCAGGCGATATCTTCGAGGAAGACGGCGGATAAACCTATCCCCCGGCTTGGGGCGCCAGTCCCTATCTTTAGACATACCTTTGGAGGAGAAAGTTCGCTACCACTCTCTAGCTCTTAAACCAGGCCCGAAGGCTCAAGCTTTTAGCCTTGATTTAAAGTCTGGTTCAGGCTTCGCGCTAAGTGAGACTTATGGCGGGAGGCAGCATTGGGATGTATAATCCTCCTTCGGGCTGCCCTATCCAGCCTCTTTATGGCCTCCTTCACCTCCTGGGAGTCGGGTTCACCGGAGGACAAAGATTTCTTTGCTCTTAAGATATAGGTCTTTACCTCGCTCTTGATCGCTCTATTCCTGGCTCTTTTCTTTTGTGAAACGCGGGCCGCTTTAGGAAGCTTAGCCATTCTCCTCCTTACTTATGTCATTCTTACTACCGATTTTACCTCGGGGATGCTTTCAATTCTACTTAAGATATGGACTAGACGGCTTACTCCTTCTATCTCCAGAGTAAACGATATAATCACCGTAGAGTCATCGTGCTGATTGGTACTCATATGAGATATGTTTATGCCCTCAGAGGCAATAAGGGTGGTGATGTCCCGGAACAGACCTACCCGATCCCAGGCTTCAATCTGTATAGCCACCGGATAAACCCTTTGTACCTCCCCCCAGGAAAGGGGAATCAACCTTTCTACTTCCTCCTCGTGCAATATGTTGGAGCAGTCTTGGCGGTGGATGGTTATTCCTCTCCCCCGGGTAACATAGCCCACGATCTCATCCCCGGGGATAGGGTGACAACACCCGGCCAACCTCTTAAGTAATTCTCCCCTCCCCCACATCTCCCCCGCACTTCGGGGAGCTAACTTCACCTCCTTTTTTTCAGGAGGAGCCTCCTTCTGCTCCAGTTTCAGGACGACCTGGGCAGTGGTTATCTCCCCGCACCCCAGAGCGGCATAGAGTACATCTGCCCGCTCATAGTTTAAAAGTTTGGCTATCTGCTCTGCGCTTTCCACCATCCCCAATTTTTTAAGCTCCCTCTCCAATATCTCTCTTCCTTTGCCCTGGGCCTCCATCTTTTCCCGTTTCCGGAACCACTGCCTTACCTTTTCTCGAGCATGGGAAGTATTAACATAGCCTAAGTCAGGGTTAAACCAATCCAGGGAGGGCCTGGCTTCCCTTCCCTGAATGATATCTACCGTATCCCCACTTTTAAGCCTGGAGTTGAGAGAGGAAAGCTTTCCGTTGATTTTAGCTCCTGTACAATGATGGCCCAGCTCGGTATGGATGCGATAGGCAAAATCTAAAGGAGTAGACCCTGGAGGCAATTCTACGATGTCTCCTTTAGGGGTATATACCAGTATTTGCTCAGCCAAAAGTTCATTAATCCTGGGGAGGTCTATCTCCGGAAATTCCTTCTGCCACTCCAGGGCCTGACGCAAAAAACTGACCTTCCCTTCCAGGCCTCCTCCCTCCCCCTTATACCTGTAGTGGGCAGCTATACCATACTCCGCACTTTGATGCATATCGAAGGTCCGGATCTGAATTTCCAGAGGAGTGGTTCCAAAACACATCACGGTAGTATGGAGCGACTGATACCCATTCTCCTTGGGTGAGGCGATGTAGTCATTGAACTCAGAAAGGATAGGATGCCAAAGAGAATGAACCATGCCCAGGGCATAGTAGCAATCAACCACGTTACCTAACAGAATACGGAGGGCCAGGATGTCACGGATATGGTCAAAGCCTTTTCCCTCCCGGGAGTATCTCTCCATCTTTTGAGATATGCTGTAAATGTTCTTGGGCCTTCCCATTACCTCTGATTTAAAATCGCCCTGGGCCAGCTTCGAATTCAGAACACTTATGGCCCGGGAAAGAAAGACCTCTCGTTCCTTTTTCCCCTTCCTGAGCAGGCCTTGAATGTAACGATACCTTACTGGCTCCAGATACAAAAAGGAGAGATCTTCCAACTGCCATTTGAGTTCCCAGATACCCAGACGGTGGCTTAGGGGAGCATAAATATCCAGGGTTTCTTGAGCTATCTCCCGACGCCTTTGAGAGGAGATAGTTTTTAGATGGCGCATAAGGGCTAATCTTACGGCTAGCCAGATGAGCACCACACGGGGCTCATCGGCTATGGATATCAACATCTTCCTCATTCCTTCCACCTTTGCTGCTCCCCTTTCCCCACCCTTAAAGGCTATATTGAGCTTGGCCGTCTCCTCAATTAGCCTTCTTGCTTCCAGCCCAAGGCTATCTTCAACCTCCCCTAAAAGCTCCCCCGAAGTATCCAGAAGAAGGGAGGCTTGAAGTGAGGCTACATCCATCCCCATTTCGGCCAAGATATAGGTTATGTCCAAAGAATACTCTGCTCCTTCAGGATTTATTCTCCGGGCAAGGTCATAGGCCCTCTCCAGATTGGGTAGGCTATCCTCTTCGCAGTACCCTTTGGCCTTCTGCCAAACTTTGGTTGCCTCCATACACTTCCGAGTATACTTGTTTGAAACCCGTGGGTAAAGAGAAGTATGATGATAGTAACAAAGGGGAGGTGTAGCTAAGTCTTATTATGAACATCACTCTATATTCAGCGATTTTGGTGGTCTGCTTTATCTTATCGGCTTTCTTTTCGTCTTCGGAGACCGCTTTTACTTCTTTGGGCAGGGTGAGAATAAGAAAACTGGAGGATGAAAAAGCAATCACCGGCCGGGTGAAGGAGTTGACCCAAAGCCCAGAGAGATACCTATCTACGGTCCTGGTAGGTAATAACCTGGTGAACACTGCTGCCGCTGCTTTAGCCACGGTCATGGCGGTATATCTTATAGGTAAGGAGATAGGAGTGCTGGTGGCTACCTTAGGGGTAACCATAATTCTACTCATCTTCTGTGAAATTATTCCCAAGACATTTGCCTTTCATCGCGCGCAAGCTATCTTTACTCGCTTTGCCAGAGCGGTAGGACTTTTCTCTCATATCTTTTCTCCGTTTGTTTTGGCTATAGGCTTCATCTCCTCCCAGTTTTTAAAATTGGTTGGGGTAGAGGGGGGCCATCCCAGGTCACTAATATCCGAGGAAGAAATACATAGTCTGATATCCATAGGCCGGGAGGAGGGAGCAGTGGAGGAAGAGGAGGCAAATCTGCTACACCGTGTTTTCGAGTTCGGGGACCGGATGGTGGATGAAGTGATGACTCCTCGCACTGAAGTTACCTTTCTGGAGAAAGGAACGACTTTATCTCAATTTTGGGAGCTATTCTCCCGGGCTCCCTACTCCCGCTTTCCGGTGTATGAGGAGAATACCGATAATGTGGTGGGTATAATATCGCTTAAGGATGCCGTCCTGGCCCAGACTCAGGGGCATCTTTCTCCCGAAAGCTCACTGGACAGTCTTCTCCGCCCGACCTACTTTATTCCTCAGACCAAGCACATAGGAGAGCTGTTTTCAGAGATGAAGTCACAGCGGATCAAAATAGCTGTGGTTGTAGACGAGTATGGAGGAACAGCAGGGATGGTTAGCCTGGAAGAACTATTGGAGGTGCTGGTAGGAGAGATAGAGGATGAGTTAGACAGGAAAGAAAAGGACTTTGAGGCTATCACGGAGAATACCTTTAAGATTGATGGTAGCATGAGGATTGAGGAACTAAACCAGCAGCTAGGGCTGGAGCTCCCCGAGGAGCACTATGAGACAATGGCAGGGTTTGTTCTCTATTCTCTGGGCCATATTCCCCGGGAAGGAGAAAGGGTAGAGTATGGCAGTCTCAAGATTATCGTTACCCAGATGAAAGGACTTAAAGTAGAAAAAGTTCTTTTGACTAAGACCAGGATGGATGCATAAGCTTGAGGTCAAATTCAGTCGAGGCCCTGAAGTGAAGTACATTTCCCATCTTGACCTCATGCGTTTTTGGAGAAGAGCTCTCCTGCGGGCAGACATACCCGTAGTCTACTCAAAAGGCTTCAATCCTCACCCCCGAATATCCCTGGCTTTGCCCCTCCCCTTGAGCGTGGAAAGCTCAGCCGAGCTCATGGAAGTCTCCTTGAGGAGAAGAATGGCTCCCCTCTCCTTTATGCAAGCGGTGAGCCCCCAGCTTCCTCCTGGAATAGAGATACTGGAGGCGAGAGAAGTACCTCCTAAGCTCCCCTCTCTCCAGTCACGCATAATGTTTGCTGAGTACGAAGTAGAGGTGAAGGAGGGTGAAGAAGGAGAAAAAATACCGCCCTCCATTCGAGCATTCCTTATGAAGGAAAGCATACCCTGGGAACACATGAGAGACACCGGGGCTCGGTCTTACGACCTTCGCCCTCTGGTGGATGATATCTGGATTAAGGAGCAGAATAAAGCTCACTTCACGTTAGGTATGAAACTTAAACCACAGGGTCGGGCAGACCAGGTGGTCAAAGCCCTGGGCATATCTTCGCCCAGGGTTATCCGGCGCACCAGACTGCTACTTAGATGAGGCTTACTTTGGTGAGGCATGCTGAAAGCCAATGGAACTGCGAGGGGAGGATGCAGGGTGGCGCAAGCGACATCGAACTAAGCTTAAGAGGGTTAAAACAAGCCCGAAGGATAGCTAAAGCTCTCTCCGAGGAGAGGATGGATGCTATCTATTCCAGCCCTCTTAAGCGGGCCTACAACACCGCTGAGATTATCGCTGCCCCCCATGGTCTCAAGGTTCGGGCTGAACGGGAGTTTCGGGAGATAGAAGCGGGAGAACTGGAGGGGGTCACTTTTGAACACATGATAAAGCGTTATTCTTCCTTCTGGGAGGAGTGGAGCAGGGGCAATCCTGAAATATGTTTTCCCGGAGGGGGAGAATCCCTGGTCCAGCTTCAGGAGAGAGCATGGAAGGCATTTACACCCATCCTAAACGAATACTCCCAGGGAGCGGTGGTGATAGTAACTCACTTCTATCCTCTGTTAGTCGTAGTACTTTCCGCCCTCAACATACCCCTTTCCAAAGTTATGCGTTTAGGCCAGGATCGAGGGGCCATAAATACGCTTGAATTCGAGGGAGGGCGAGCAAAGCTCATCCGCCTCAATGACACCTGTCACCTCGAGGGGATATGAATATGCTCGCACGAAAAGTCCTTCATTTTATAGAGGAAAGTCGCCTCATCGATCACCCTGAGGTAGTGGTGGTGGGGGTCTCTGGAGGGCCAGATTCCCTGTGCCTTCTGCACACCTTGTGGACTTTAGGTTACAAGGTTCACGTAGCTCACTTAAACCACCGACTTCGAGAGGAGGCAGACGCGGAGGCAGATTTTGTGCTTAAGCTTGCTCGAGAGCTCAAACTTCCCACAAGCTTGGGTCTGGCTGATGTGAAAAACCACCAGCACCAAAGTCACCTCTCACTGGAAGAGTCAGCACGGGAGCTCAGGTATGAGTTCTTGACCTCCGTGGCCCGTTCTATCGGGGCAACCAAAATAGCCGTAGGCCATACTGCCTCTGACCAAGCCGAAACCCTCCTCCTTCAAATCATCCGGGGGACAGGAAGCCTCAAAGGTATGGATGCATGCGTTAAATACCATGACGGGATGAAGGTGGTAAGGCCTTTGCTCAGGATAAAAAGGGAGGAAATCCTTAAGTATCTGGAGCAACAAGGTCTTGCCTACCAGATAGATTATTCCAACCTTTCTCCCGCCTTCCTTCGCAACCGTATCCGCCTGGAGCTTATCCCTTTACTTAAGGATTATAATCCCCGCATAGAAGAAGCTCTATTTCGCCTTTCCCATATCCTGAGGGATGAATCATCCTTCCTGGAGGGGGAGGTGGAAGAGGTATATGGCTCATTGGCTCAAAAAAAAGAAGGGGAGGTTATACTTTCCCTAGATATTTCCCGTCTTCACCCCGCCCTGGTCCGCCGACTCATCCGGAGAGCAATGCGGGAGGCGGGAGGAAACTTAAGGGATGTGGAGCTCAAGCACATTGAGGAAGTAAGGAGGGCTCTATCCTGGCGTCCAGGCAGGAGGCTGTGTTTGCCCCATGGCTTTACCTTGCTCACCGGACGTGGATGCGTGGTGGTGAAGCGTGATGGAGCATGAGTTAGGTGATGATACAATTGACCTATGGAGCGTGAGGCCATCTTATATGATAAACTTCCCCAGGGTAAGGTAAGGTGTAATGTCTGCCAATGGCGTTGTGCTATCCTCCCCGGAAAGAAGGGTGTGTGCCGTATGCGTAAGAACCAGGATGGTACTCTTTACACCTTAAACTACGCTTCAGTATCATCTGCCGCTTCCGACCCTATTGAGAAAAAGCCGCTGTTTCATTTCTTTCCCCGAAGCCGAGTTTTCTCTTTAGGAGGATGGGGATGCAACTTTCATTGCCAACATTGTCAAAATTGGCAAATCTCCTGCACTGATGACGCTGGAAGCTCGGAGACCATCCGACCTTCGGAAGCAGTAGAGCTGGCCCACAGATACCACTGCCAGGGCCTTGCCTGGACCTACAATGAGCCCTCCGTCTGGTTTGAGTATACTCTGGATTCGGCCAAGTTGGCTAAGCAAAATGGTTTGTACACTGTTTATGTGACCAATGGATTCTTAACTCCAGAAGCTCTGGATGCTATCGGCCCCTGGCTTGACGCCTGGAGGGTGGATGTTAAAGGTTTTAGCGATTCGCTCTACCAAAACCTTGCCCGGGTGTCAAAGTGGAGGGGAATATTAGATGTCGCCGAGCAAGCCAAGAACAAATGGAACATGCATGTAGAAGTGGTGACCAATATCATCCCTGGTCTTAACGATGACGAAGAGCAGCTTTATGGGGTAGCCCGGTGGATAAAGGAAGGTCTAGGGGAGCTCACCCCCTGGCATGTAACCCGATTCTATCCTCAGCATAAACTGAATAATCTTCCTTCTACTCCCGTCTCCACTCTGGAAAGAGCATACCAAGTTGGCAAAACAGTAGGGCTCAAGTTTGTGTATATAGGGAACGTGATCGGGCATGCTCTGGAAAACACTACCTGCTACTCCTGCGGTAGAGTAGTGGTAAAAAGGACAGGGTATGAAACAGAAATGACAGGGGTGGATAGTCAAGGTAAGTGCCGATTTTGCGGCGCTGACCTGAACATAAGGAGTTGAATGCATCCCATAGCTAAGCTGGCTAAGCTAATCATAGAAAGCTACGTCAGAGAGGGTAACATGCCCGATGACTTTGAGGAGTCCGAAGAAATGAAAGAGAGGAGAGGAGTGTTTGTCTCCCTGAAAAAGCATGGTGAACTTCGGGGATGCATTGGCACCTTTGAGCCGAGCCAAAAAAACGTGGCCCAGGAGATCATTCACAACGCCATAGCCTCGGCCACCCAGGACCCCCGCTTCCCCCCCGTATCGCAGCTTGAGCTTCCTGAGCTTGAGGTATCAGTAGACATCCTGTCCTCACCCGAAGAGGTAAAGGACATCTCCAAGCTTGATCCTCGAGAGTATGGCGTTATCGTGGAGTGTGGATGGCGAAGAGGCCTTTTGCTCCCCAACCTGGAAGGGGTAAATACCGTAGAGGAGCAGATAGACATTTGCCGCCGCAAGGCAGGCATTCTCCCTTCGGAGCCGGCAAAGCTTTATCGATTCAAGGTAAGAAGGTATAAGTAGAAGCACTACTCCGAAAGGCAGTGGGCAGGGATGAGCCTTCCGAGGATGACATTCTCTTTGGGACCGAGGAGCTTATCCGTCTTTCCTTCCACTGCCGCCTCCGCCAGGACACGGGTGGTCTCCTGGAAAGACGCTGCTGCCAGGAAGCTCTCACTAAGAAGAGAGGCCTCAGTTATCCCCAGGATGATATTGGAGGCCAGGGCGGGCTCCCCACCTTCAGCCATTACCTCCGAGTTCACCTCCTCCAGATATGAGCGGCCGACTACCTCCTGGGGCAGGAAAGAAGTATCTCCAGAGGATTCGACTTTAACCTTGCTCAACATCTGACGCGTAATGGTCTCGATATGCTTATCGTTGATAGTCACTCCCTGAGAACGGTAGGTTCTTTGAATCTCGTCCGTAAGATACCTCTCCACCTCCTCCCTTCCTTGAGTGTGTAATATGTTTTGAAGACTAAGTAGTCCATGTGTAATCCTGTCTCCCACCATTACCTCACTCCCTTCCTTCACCATTACCTCTGTCCCCGGAGGGATGGAGTACTCCCTTCCCTCCCCCTGAAAGAGAATTCTTATTCCGTCAGGAAGGATGTGTACCGTACCATCATTCTCTGCTACCAGGGCACAGGCTTTGGGAAGTCGTGCCTCGAACAATTCCTCTACCCGGGGAAGACCACTGGTAATATCGGCTAGTCCGGCTATCCCTCCTGTGTGGAAGGTACGCAGTGTAAGCTGCGTACCAGGCTCGCCGATGCTTTGAGCAGCTATGATCCCCACCGCGGTGTTTAGCTTTACCAACTTCCTGGTGGCCAGGTCCCTTCCATAGCACTTCTGGCATATACCATGCCTGGACCGGCAGGCTAAAGGAGAACGAACGTAAACTTTGCTGATGCTGGCCGAGATTATCCTCTGAGCGATTTCTTCGGTAATTTCTTCGCCCTGGTCCACGATCATCTCTCCGGTCTCCGGCTGATAGATTTTCTGGGCGGCTATCCTTCCTGCCATTCTCTCATACAGAGGAGGGAGGAGAGGATCATTGGATGCTAACACCCATCTTCCTTCAGTTGTCCCACAATCTTCCTCCAAGACGATGACATCTTGGGCTACATCCACTAATCTTCGGGTAAGGTAACCACTATCTGAGGTACGAAGGGCAGTATCGGATAGTCCTTTTCGAGCGCCATGGGTAGAAATAAAGTACTCCAACACGGAAAGACCCTCCCCCAGGGAGGCTTTAATAGGAAGGTCTATAACCTTCCCGGCAGGATTGAGCATAAGTCCCCTCATACCTCCCATCTGCCTTAGCTGGGAGATATTTCCCTTAGCTCCAGAGTTGGCCATCATATACACTCCTCCGTAGGGATCAAGAGAGCTCTGGAGAGACTCAGTCACACTATCAGTGGCTTGACTCCACACTCTCACTACTTCCGTATAGCGCTCATCAGCGGTAATTATCCCCTCCTGGTATTGAGCTTCTATCTCCGCCACCTTACTATCTGCTCGAGCCAGGATGTCTTTCTTATCCGGGGGTGTTTTAATGTCGGAGATGGCAATGGTGGTTCCCGATTTGGTGGCAAACTGGAAGCCTAAGCTCTTGATATCATCCAATACTCTAGCCACCTCATCTGGAGGTAAGGTGTCAATCAACTTCGCAACAATCCACTTGAGACTACCTTTGTCCATGACCTGGTTTTGGAAACCAATAATCGGAGGCAGGGCTTCATTAAATATAATTCGACCCACGGTAGTGTCTATCTCCCCTTCCTTTTCCCTTATGAGGATAGATGCTTGAAGATGTAGAACTCCCAGCTCATAGGCTAATCTTGCCTCATCAAAGCTCCGGAATATTCTTCCTTCGCCCTTGGCTCCTGGCTTTTGGATGGTCAAATAGTAACACCCCAACACCATATCCAACGTAGGCAGAGCCACCGGCTCCCCGCTGGAAGGGAGAATAAGGTTTTGGCTGGAGAGCATCACACTGCGGGCTTCCTGTACTGCCTTCCTGGAAAGGGGAAGATGCACCGCCATCTGATCACCGTCAAAATCAGCGTTAAACGCTGCACAGGCTAAGGGGTGAAGTTGGATGGCACTGGAGTTCGTGAGCACTGGTTCGAAGGCCTGGATGCTCAAACGATGAAGCGTAGGGGCACGGTTGAGGAGAACCGGTCTATCTTTGACTACCTCCTCCAGGGCCTCATATGCCTCTGGCTTTGCTCTTTCAGTTATTCTCTTAGCCGTCTTTATGTTGGAGGCAATCCCCTCCTGTATCAGCTTAGAGATAATGAACGGTTTGTACAGCTCCAGGGCCATACGGCGCGGTAATCCACACTGGTGAAGAGAAAGTTTGGGATTGCTAGTGATCACTGATCTGCCGCTGTAGTCTACCCTCTTCCCCAGAAGGTTTTGTCTGAACCTTCCCTGTTTCCCGCGAAGGAGCTCAGAGAGAGATTTAAGGGGGCGATTTCCTGAAATCACCGCCTTGCCCCTCCTTCCATTATCAATGAGAGAATCTACCGCTTCCTGGAGCATTCGCTTCTCATTGCAGATGATAATCTCAGGGGCATCCAGATCTAATAGATGCTTAAGTCTATTGTTGCGGTTGATAATGCGCCGGTAGAGGTCGTTGATGTCGGAGGTAGTAAACCTTCCTCCATCCAACTGGATCATGGGCCGAAGGTCAGGAGGTAGAACCGGGAGCAGCGTAAGTATCATCCACTCCGGTTTATTCCCTGAGTTTAGAAAAGCCTCCACCACCTTCAATCTCTTAGCCGCTCTCTTCCTTCTCTGAAAAGAGTTGCTCTCAAGCTCATCAAAAAGCCCCTGTCGCAATTTTTGAAGGTCCAAACTCCGCAGTATTTCCAGGATAGTCTCTGCTCCCATTCCCACTTTAAACAGGTTTCCATACTTCTCTCGAAGCTCTTGATACCTGCCTTCAGTAAGGAGGGCTAAGGGGCGGATATTTTGCACTTCCTCATCACCCATGCTCTCTAACCTTTCCTTTTCCTTATCATCCACCCAGGTAATGATATATTGGGAGAAGTAGATAACCCTCTCCAAGTTTCGGGGGGAAATGTCCAGAATAAGGGAGAGATAGTTGGGTGATCCTCTGAAGAACCAAATGTGAGCCGCCGGGCAAGCAAGCTTGATATGACCCATCCTTTCCCGACGTACTCTGGACCAGGTGACCTCCACCCCACAGCGGTCACAGATGACTCCTTTATACCTCACCTTCTTATACTTGCCACAGTGACATTCAAAGTCCTTAACCGGCCCGAATATCCGCTCACAGAACAGACCATCCTTCTCTGGCTTTAGGGTACGGTAGTTTATAGTCTCCGGTTTAGTTACCTCACCGTAGGACCAGGTCTCTATCTGCTGTGGTGAAGCTAGAGAGATTTTCAGGCAATCAAAATCGTTATCCTTCATCACTCTCCGGAAGCATAAGTTTCTCTTCTTCCATCATCTCCTCTTTTCTTGCCTCCACCGATAAGCCGAGGCTCTGTAATTCCTTTATCAGGATCTTAAACGACTCCGGAATACCGGGGGGACTTATATCCTCACCCCTGATGATGGCTTCGTAGGCCTGAGATCGGGAGGGGATATCATCAGACTTAATGGTGAGCATTTCCTGCAGAGTATAAGCCGCTCCATAAGCCTCCAGGGCCCATACTTCCATCTCCCCAAATCTCTGCCCTCCAAACTGAGCCTTTCCTCCCAACGGTTGTTGAGTAATCAGAGAATAGGGACCAGTAGACCGAGCATGGATCTTATCCTCCACCAGGTGGATTAACTTCATTATATACATGTAGCCCACCGTAATAGGCTGGCCGAAGGGCTCACCAGTTCTACCATCGTACACCGTAGTCTTACCCCATATAGGAGGTGAAATCCTCTTATCCCCATAAACCTGCTTTATCACCTCTTCCATCTCTGACTCTGGGCAAGAAATCCCCAAATCACTGAGCCATAATCTAAGACAAGCCTTCCGGGATTCTCCCGGATGATCTCCAGAAAATAAATGGTCATAGTACTCTCCTCTTACCTTTAGCCACTCCCTTAACTTATCATCCTCCGGTGAGGAGGCACCACTCTGGGTCATCATCCAGGCTCTGGCTAGCTCATCCTCAACCTGAAGCTGAGTGGCCCCCTCAAATACCGGAGTTATGGCTCTGAACCCCAAAGTATGGGCGGCCAAACCTAAATGGGCCTCCAAAACCTGTCCCAGGTTCATCCGGGAGGGGACGCCCAGGGGATTGAGGATTACCTCCACCGGTGTCCCGTCATGAAGATAGGGCATGTCCTCCACGGGTAGAATCTGGCCTACCACCCCCTTGTTCCCGTGCCTTCCGGATAGTTTATCCCCTTCACGTATCTTTCTCCTTTGGGCTACCCATATCTTGATTAATTTATTCACCCCCAGCGATAAATTTTGGTCCTCTCGAGTAAGTATCTTCACCCCAATAGCTGTACCCCTCTCGCCATGGGGCAGAAGTAAAGAGGAATTCTTTGTCTCACGCGCCTTCTCCCCAAATATAGCCCGCAGAAGCTTGGCCTCGGCGGTGAGCTCCGTTTCTCCTCGGGGAGTAATCTTACCCACCAGGATGTCTCCTTGCTCCAGTTCTGCTCCCACGCGCACGATGCCACTCTCATCCAGGTTTCTCAAGGCTTCTTCGCCTACATTGGGTATGTCCCGGGTGATCTCCTCTGGTCCTACCTTAGTATCGCGGGCCTCTATTTCGTACTCCTCAATGTGGATGGAGGTAAACTTATCGTCCCGGACTAAGCTTTCACTTATGATGATGGCATCTTCATAGTTGTATCCTTCCCAGCTCATCAACGCTACCAGGACATTTCGGCCCAGCGCTAGCTCGCCGCCCTGCATGGCTGAACCATCAGCTAACACCTGACCTTTCTCTATCTTCTCCCCCTTGCCCACAGTAGGATAATAACTGACACAAGTCCCCTGATTGGTACGGACAAACTTTTTCAAGGGATAGACTTCCTCTTCCCCTTCCTCTTCAGTTTGAACGATTATTCGCTCAGATGTGACTGACTTTACTCTTCCTTGTCTTCTAGCTACAACGAGCTCTCCGCTGTCTTGAGCAGCCCTCTCTTCCATTCCTGTGCTCACGAGGGGGGCTTCGGGGTGGATGAGAGGAACTGCCTGTCGTTGCATGTTGGAGCCCATAAGCGCCCGATTAGCATCATCATGCTCCAAAAACGGAATGAGGGCAGTAGAGACGCTTACCACCTGCTTGGGTGATACATCCATATAGTTTATGTCCCGTGGGTCGCAGGTGAAGTATTCATCTCTTCTTCTTGCTTCTACTCTCTCGTCCAAGAACTCCCCCTCGTTTGAGAGGCGAGAGTTGGCCTGGGCTACCGCATAATCTTCCTCTTCTAAAGCGGTGAGATAGACCACCTCACGCGAGGCAAAGGGGACGATGGAGACTTCCTGAGAAGGAAGCTCGCCGAGAGTAGACAAGATGTGAGAATCGACCCTAGTTCCAGAAGTAAAGACCACCCTCCCCTCCTCATCCAGGATATCACCGTCCAATGTCCTCTCTTGAAGGCGGCAGTCAGTGTTATTGAGCTTCCCTATAACTCTACGGTAGGGAGTCTGGATAAACCCGAATTTATCCACCTTGCTATAGATAGCCAGTGAGGTCAAAAGGCCAATATTGGGCCCCTCCGGAGTCTCTATGGGACATATCCTGCCATAGTGAGAATAGTGAACATCCCGAACATCGATGCCTGCTCTCTCCCGGGAAAGCCCTCCTGGTCCCATGGCGGACAGACGACGCCAGTGGGCCAGACTAGCTAAAGGGTTGGTCTGGTCCATGAACTGGGAAAGCTGGGAGGAGGAAAAGAAGTCCCTTATGGCACCGGCCAGGGGACGGATGTTGATCACTGCCTGAGGAATAGCCTCCTCAGGAGAGACTATGCTCATCCGGTCCTTTATGGTCTGTCTCATACGGGTAAAGCCGATACGAACTTGGTTTTGCAGAAGGTCGCCCACCATCCTCAGATGGCGATTTCCCAAGTGGTCAATATCATCAGAATTTTCCTCACCATGGGCTATCAAAATGAGATGTCTCACTGCCCCTACTAAATCCTCCCGGGTAAGAGTCCTGTCAGTAAGGGACAGCCCCAACCTCCAGTTCAGCTTATATCGTCCGATTTCCCCCAGGTCATATCTCTGAGGATCGAACAGGAGATTTTGCAGGGAGAGGATGGCATTATTCAGCACGGGAGGCTCACCAGGATATAACCTCTTATGGATGGAAATAAACGCCTCCTCCCGAGTGCGTACATTCAGGTCATGCTCTATAGTCTTCTGAACGTAGGACCTCTCGTCTATATCCTTAAACAGATTCAGAATTTCTTCATCGCTTTCATACCCGATGGCGCGAAGCAAAGTGGTTACAGGAAGGCTAGCTTTCCTTTCTATCTTAACCACTATTATGTTTCTGGCTTGGATCTCAAGCTCAATCCAGGCTCCCTTCTGGGGGAAAAGAGAAGCCCTCACAGTACGGTAACTACCTTGATCATCAGATTCATAGTAGACACCTGGAGAACGAATGAGTTGAGACACAACCACTCTTTCCGTTCCATTGATGATGAATGTTCCTCGGGGTGTTATCCAGGGGAATTCGCCAAAGAATACCCTTTGCCTTCTGGTCTCACCCTTCTCCTTAACTTCCAGTCGGGAGTTTATATACCAGGGTGCAAAATAGGTGATATTCTTCCCATAGCACTCCTCCTCGGAGAACGGAAGCTCCTGGAAATCATAATCCTCAAAATAAAGATCAAACCGAGTACCAACAAAATCCGATATCGGCGAGAATTCCGATAACACTTCTGTTATTCCCTTCCCCACAAGATGCTGGAAAGAATCAATCACCACCTGAACCAAGTTGGGGGGAGGCAAAACAGAAGAAATCGTAGAATATGACTTCTTCGGCTTTCTATTCTGAGACAAAACCTTTCCCTCTCAAGGGTAGCATTACTTAGGAAAAAGAAAACCCACGAACGACAATCACTCTGTCAACTTTGTTCCTGTCTAAAATATAATTTAACACCTTATCAACCATGTGTCAACCAGGCAAGTAACACCAGGTAACCAACCTTTAAACCGTTGCAGCATAAAAATAGTTTGGAGATCAAGCTGGCCACACTGGAAGAAAAAGGATTCTATTAAAAAGCTATGGAGTGAAAATATCTATCGGCCTCCTGCACGAGATTTAGATTGATAGCTTCAACACCTAACCCAAATTTACCAGAAAC
>DFBE01000072.1 GCA_002367275.1 Dehalococcoidia bacterium UBA3088
TTCTACAATACGGAGCGACTTCATGAGTCCTTGGGGTACCAGACCCCTTATGAAGTATATGTCAAAGAGCAAGGAAAAATTAACCCGGTGCAGGCTTCAACTATACACCATATACAACCCTGTTTTTTGTCTTGACAATGGGGAGTACTTCAACCTGATTCATCATCGCTTATTGTAGCAAGGTTAAGGATATAATGCACTGCTATGTATAAACTGGCTTGACACCCTCCCTAAGCTTCATTAAAATGGGAAATGTAATTGATCTTTAACATAAGTTTATCTGGGTGGCAATTGCCTCAATAGAGAAGTTGGTGAAATTCCAACGTGGTGCCGCCACTGTAAATGGGGAGTCTCTTCCTTAAAGACCACTGGGAAACCGGGAAGGCGGAAGAAGACAACGATCCATAAGCCAGGAGACCTGCCCAGGTGACCATGCGTAGCTAGCCCTTCGAGCAAAGGGAAGACAAGGAAGCATTCAATCAATCCCCCTTGGCCCACGGGCTGGGGGATTTTTTTATGGGAAAGGAGGGAAATGACCGTTTTAAAAACTGAGCATCTCACCAAGAGGTTTAAAAAAATAGTGGCTGTCTCTGACTTAAACCTTCAGATAGAGGAGGGGGAGGTATTCGGCTTCCTGGGGCCCAATGGTTCGGGGAAGAGTACCACCATTGGCATGGTGCTGGGGCTTATCGCCCCCACTCACGGTCGGATTGAGCTATTCGGAAGGGATATAAAGGATGACCTTTCCTCGGTTTGGCCCCGAGTAGGAGTGGCCATGGAGAACCCTCCCTTTTATCCCTACCTTTCGGGGTGGGATAACTTAAAAATCTTCTCTCAAATCCTGGGTGATAATGCCGGCGCCAGGATGGAGGAGGTTTTGGATACAGTAAAGCTGTCCTCCCGGGCTCGTGATAAGTTTGGCACCTATTCTCAGGGGATGAAGCAGAGATTGGCCCTGGCCTATGCCCTGCTCTCCGACCCCCGGTTTCTTATCCTGGATGAGCCCACCAATGGTCTTGACCCGGTGGGAATGAGAGAGATGAGGGAGCTCATCTTAAGGCTTAAGGAGGAGGGGAAGACTATCTTTCTCTCCAGCCATCTGCTCTCCGAGGTGGAGCAGGTGTGCGACCATATAGGAATCGTCAAGGAGGGAAGGCTAGTTACTCAGGGAAGAGTGGATGACCTCACTTCTGAAATAGGCCTGGAGAAGCTCTTTTTGAAGGCCATCGAGGAGGGATAGATGTCTACACTGGTTAATATTGAACTATTCAAGCTAAGGAAGAGGAAGATAAGCTTTATACTCCTTGCTGTTTTGATAGGTATGTTCTGCCTGGTCTTTTTCAGCCACTATTACCTTGTGGAAAGCTCTGAGACAACCTATGAGGTGCTGGCTGCACCCCTTCAGTTTCCCGATGCCTTTAACCTCATCTTCTCCACCGCCCAGGGAGTGGGTACCTTAATTTTGGTCATCCTGGCCTCGTTTGTGGTGGGGGAAGAGTACAGCCAGGGCACAGTAAGGCAGATGGTGGCCAGAATTAGGACTCGCCCTCAATACTTAGGGGCCAAGACCCTATCCCTTCTCATCATGGCCCTCATAATCACTGTCATATCCCTGCTCGTGGGGGTTATCATCGCCTCGTTTACCACCGCCAAGCTGGGGGAACTAAGCCTGGATTTCATCACCCTCTCCCTCTTTGGGGATATAGGCCGGATGTTCGGAGGAACCGCCCTCACCTTAACCGTTAATGCCCTCCTGGCGATGCTGTTTGTCATCCTGGCTAAATCCGCCTGGGCGGGAATAGGGGCATACATCGGATATGGATTGGTGGAAGGGGTCTTTACCACCATGTCTGCTTCGATGGAGGGAGGGTGGCTTAAGAGTATTTCCTCATATATGATCACCCCCAATACCTATGCCTTCGTCCACCTGGAGGAGGGAGGACTCTCTTTATGGTTTCCCCAGCTTTATCCCGGTGTGCTCCACGCCACCATGGTGTTGCTCTGCTGGTGTGCTTTCTTTGTAGGAGCCTCGTTTTATCTATTCCAGAGGAGGGATATAACCGCTTAGAGGAGGTATGGATATGAAGAAACGGATAACAATATTTTCCCTGATAGCGTTGACCTTTGGCTTGGCCCTTCTCCCTTCGGTCTGGGGCGAGGAAGTTAACTCCAGTGGACAAAACCTAAAATGGGAAAGCCGAGAGGTTGCCGGAAAAAGTGAGATACCTCTGGGACTGGGGAAGATAAAGTACGACCTGGTATGGAAGGAACTGCACCTATTGGAGGGTACCGCTCAGCATGAGTTCACTCCTCTTTTCAAACCAGAGGGTTCCTGCACCTGGAGGTTCAATGAGGACTTCTCCAAGATTCATGTCGCCATGGAAATCCCGTTAGGAAATCCAGAGTATGAGTTAATCCGTGTGGAGGGCACCAATGACTATAAAGGGGTATGGGACACCGGCCTCCGGGGAGTCTTTGGGGTAACCTTGACCATTTATCCAGATAAAATGGTGGGAACTATAGGGCCTCTGGGCTTTCTTCTTAAGATAACACCCCCACTTTTAGAGGAAGAGGTGCCAGCAGGACTCCATTTCATATTCGAGGAGACAAGGATTGATTGAAGCAATGAGGCGAAGAGGGAGGGAAATAAAGCCCCCTGAGAAAAAGGTAAGGAAAGAGATGCTCTACACCATGTGTGATTTCCTTTCCGCCAATGGATATAACCTGTTGAAAGGAGGATAAATGAAAAAGTTTAGCCAAATATTCGCATCGGTACTGATTTCGCTGTTGGTCACGGTGGGTTTATGCCCTGCTCCAACAGTAGCCCAGGAGGAGAAGCCCAGGATACTGTTTGACCTCACTCATGCGGAGAGGATATCGGTAGGAGGAAAGGTATCCAATGTTGACACCCTGGGCAACCCCCGGATAGTTCCCCTGGATGATGAAGTGGTGCCCTTTTTAGATAAGAGCGGTTTTTCAGTAGCCGCGCTTGACTCGCCCCCCATAACTTTAGAAAAGCTTAAGGATTATGACATCCTGGTAATCGCCTCGCCAGACATAATTGAGGAAGGAAGGCCTGCCTACTTCTCCCCCGATGAGATTTTGGCCATTAAAGAATTTGTTCAGGGTGGGGGAGGTCTTCTTTTGGCTGGTTCCGTCATATTATCGGCAAATTTTAAGGTGGACCTCATCGATTATGCCAAGAATATCTTTGACTACCTGATATTCCGAAGACCCCTCCTGCCGGATGTAAAACTAGTTGCAGAGAGTCTTAAAACCAGGGCTTACTACCCCGAGGTCCTGAACGACCTTCTTAAGGAGCTTGAGGTAGGAATAAAGTTTAATAACGATATATCCTCGGGCACATTAGCCAATAATATGCGGGGGATGGGTGGCTTTGGGGAGATAATTCCCATTGCCGGGGCAGCTATTATAGGGCCAATTATGGGGATGGTGAGCATGTTGGGCCCGGGTCCGGGGAGCGTAGCTATGTCGTGGGGCTTCAAGGAGGATGGCGATGGCACCCATCCCCTGTGGGAAAGAGTAGATACCGTGTTCGCCGTTTCGAACTCCTTGGAGGTAGCGGAGGATGCCCATGTGATAGCCAGGCTGGGCGAAGGTGTGTTCACCGTGGATATGGAGGAGCTATCCCAGGGAGGGCTGCAAGAAGCCCTGTCCAAATATTTGAACCAGCTTGGGCCCCCTGAGGATATCATCGTAAAGCCATTGGGAAGCCGTCCTATCATCCTGGCTGAAGCCAAATATGGTCAGGGAAAGATAGTGGTCACTACGATGTTCCCTCTGGGTTGGGAGAGGAGAGGGGCGATGGCGGGTGTAGGGCCGATGTTTGCCATACCTATGCTGGGTTTTCAACAACTGACCCTGAATATGATGAACTATCTGTCAGAACCATCAGCATAATAGGTTTTCTTAAGTGAAACTATGGGAAAGGAGGGAAGATGCCACAACTTCTGGAGGAGTGTCAGATATTTTGCGCAGTAATATCCGAAAATATCCAGGCTATGCCCAAGATGATGATGATAATGATTGAGGATTGGATTTCCCCCACTTGTACGCACTGCTGGGATATTGTCGCCTCCATTCTTTGAGGGAATCCTGGGATGGTCCTGAACCCTTGACTGAATCCAAGAAGGGAGAAAGAAATGGGAGCGCTTTGGGAAGGGTATTCATGAAGAAGCAAAAACTTAAGAGCCAGGGAAAAACCAGGATAACGTATGTATCTATGCTGCCCTCGACGGGGATTTTGGAGGCATTAAAGGAGGTCAAAAGAGAATATGGCGATGTAATTGACCTTGCGGTATATGGTGTGCACGATGTGGAGAAAGAATTAATTTCCATCGATACTTTCAAGGAAGACCTGGCTTCCAGTCACTTTGTATTCATAGATGGCAGGGGTGGTGATAGGCTGGGCCAGATAATGTCCGAGGTCCTCTCCAAGACAGACAATGCTGTTTTAGGAATGGCGGGGGGCTTTTCCTACTATAGCTCTCCGGAGGAGGGCATGCTTGTGCGGGTGGGCTCGATAAGGTCGAAAGGAATGGCCTCGGGGAGAATGAAAGGGTTTTTAAATTCAAGGGTAGGAAGGAAGGTTCTTAAAATCATAACCCGCCTCTTCGCTAAAGACCTTGATATTAACAAAATCATGGATGAATTTGATATGACTGCCATAAAGGACCCTCAAAAGTTGGTGAATACCATGATGCGGATGGAGCGTCTAATAAAATTCATACCCGGGCTGGGAATGTTCAAAGATCTTAAGAATATAATCTTCATATTGATGTATTTTGGGCTGGGCTCGAGAGAAGACATGAAGAGTTTCCTGCTTCTTGTTGCCAGTGAGTACGGGGAATTAAAGCTGAGGACAAAGATGGAGCCGCCAGTAATTCGAAGGGAGGATGTGATATACCATCCTGATGCCCCGCGGTTTTTCGATAATCTAGGCGATTATAAAAGGTGGCGCGGCCTGGAGAAGGATGTAACTGTAGGGGTGATCTTTTATGGCTGGCAGCTTTATGAATATAGCCGTCCCACAGTAGATCTATTTGTTAGAACGCTGGAGAAGGATGTAAATGTAATTAGCATCGTTGCCTCCAGCATATCATATTGGAAAATCATGGAAAAATTCTTCTTTGAACATGGAGAGCCGATCATAGACCTGTTCCTATGGGCACCTGCCTCCGGCAGCTTGACTGGGCCGATGATGCAGTTTAATCCCAAAGAGTCGTTCAGGGTGCTTCAGAAGTTGAATGCCCCGGTGCTCGCTCCCTTCGGCATGATTCTGACACCGCTTGATTTCTGGAAGAAGTCGAGTGTTATCGCCCCCCTGGATGAGCTAATGTCAGTGATGACACCAGAGCTTGATGGGGCCATCGAGCCTTTACCTGCCTGCGCTATGGTGAACCAGATTGATTCGGATACTAACGCGAGATGGATAAAAACAGTACCCATAGAGGATAGATGCCTTAAGTCCTGTCGACGGGCCTTGAGATGGATAAGACTGCGTAAGAAAGAAAACAAAGATAAAAAGGTGGCCATCGTGATATACGGCATGGATGAGAGTAACCTGGGCGGGGGGG
>DFBE01000039.1:0-25369 GCA_002367275.1 Dehalococcoidia bacterium UBA3088
GGCAAGTTCTATGCCCTGGATAAATACACCGGAGAAAAGAGGTGGGATTTCGAGGCGGGTAGTCCTATGAGATCCTGTGCCGCGGCTATGGGAGACAGCCTCATAATCTTTACCGATAGTGGGGATATGTATAGTTTGAACCCCAGGCAAGGGGGGAAAAGCTTTGAGTTCGACCTGGGAAGCTCCATCCTCTCCGACCCTACATCCTTCAAGGATAGGCTTTATATCACCACTCAGGATGGAACAACTCATGCGGTGGGGGAGGGGGGAGAACATCATTTGGTGATAAAGTAGGAAGAAATGCCCTGGTACATCTCATTTATTGAACCATTAATTAAACCGGTGCTCAACTTTGTGATCATCCTCTCCAACACCTTTGGGGGTAGCTTTGGTGTAGCCATCATCATCCTGACCGTCATCATTAACATTATCCTCCTTCCTCTCACCCTGAACTTCATCCGGTCTCAAGTCAAGCAACGGGAGAAGATGAAGGACATACAGCCAAGGATGAAAGCGGTGCAGGCCAGGCTCCAGGAGATACAGACAAAATATGCCAACGATAAAGTCAAGCTCAAGAAGGAGAGGAATAAGATCTTAAGAGACCCTGAGGTGTCCAAGGTGATGAATCCCTTAAATATGATGGGCACAGGTTGCCTGTGGCAGCTTGTCCAGCTTCCAGTATGGTGGGCAGTATTTGGGTCCATCTTTCTGGCCCTGGCTCCCACCCCGGAGAGGTTGTTTCAGCTATCTCATTACCTCTACTCCTCCGAATCTATCTGGGGAGCCGTACCTCTGGATGCTCATTTTTTGTTCTTTAACCTGGCTCAGCCCAATATTATACTGGTTATATTGATGGCGCTCACCATGTGGGCTACCCAGAGGATGACCACGGCCACCCAGCCTCAGATAGACCCCCAGCAGCAAAAGACAGCCAAAACTATGCAATGGCTTATGCCGCTTATGTTCGGCTTTATTTTCCTTATGTTTCCCAGCGGGCTGGTCCTGTATATTATGACCTCAAACCTTATACGGATGATACCCCAATATCTCATCATAGGTAGAAAGGCTGCCCCCAGCCCCATCCTGGCTATACAAGGAGGTGAAGATGGAGGAAATAGAGGTAAGCGCTAAGACGGTGGATGAAGCCATAGAAGAAGCCCTGAAAAGGCTGAATTGTGGTCTGGATGATGTGGAGGTTACGGTCCTCAAGAGGAGTAAATCGGGCATATTGGGACTGGGCTCTGAGGAGGCTCGCATAAGAGTGAGGCCCAAAGAGCCAGAGGATGAGAGCGGGGACATAGCCCGGGGGATGTTGGAAGATATCCTTAAGCTTATGAACCTGGATGCCACGGTAGAGAGAGCAGGAGCCCCAGCATCAAGGTGCAGCCTCAACATCAAAGGCGAAGATTTGGGCATACTCATCGGAAGAAGAGGTCAAACCCTGGCCTCTCTGGAATACCTCCTGAGGCTTATTACCGCTCACCGGCTTAAGGAGAGATTTCCCCTCTCGGTGGATGTAGAAGGCTATAAGGAGCGGCGACGACGTAGTCTACAAAGGCTAGCTCAAAGATTAGCCCAGGAAGTGGAGGAAACAGGAGCCTCCATCACCCTGGAGCCTATGCCCCCTGTTGATAGGAAGATCATTCATCTTGCTCTGATGAATAACCTCAATGTAACCACGCAGAGCATAGGGGAAGAGGAAAATCGTAAGGTAATCATCAACCCTAAAATGTCAGACATGGAATAGAAAGTTGACCACATCCCCATCCTGAAGGACATAGTCTTTTCCCTGGGCATGAAGTAGCCCTCTTGAGCGAGCGGAAGGAAAGCTTCCACACTTCACCAGGTGTTCAAAGGTGATAACCTCTGCTCGGATGAATCCTTTTTCCATGTCGGAGTGAACCTTCCCCGCTGCCTTAAGGGCAGTAGTTCCCTCCTGGATAGACCAGGCCTTAAGCTCGTTTGCGTTGACGGTGAAGAAAGAAATAAGCTTAAGAAGCCTCCGGGAAAGCTGAACGATGTGGTCAACTGCCCTCTCGCTTAAGCCCAGGGCGGAGCGGAACTCTTCAGCCTCGACCTCGCTTAACTCGCCAAGCTCCATCTCCAGCTTTCCGCATATGGCTACTGCGGGGTAGGAGCTGAATTCTCTCTCCAGGGATGGAACCTTCGACATATCACTTTCCTCCACATTTAGAACAAGCAGTCTGGGCTTAGCGCTCAAGAACTGGTAGTCGGATAACCTCTGAGCCTCATCCGGGGATAGACCTTGCTCTGTTAAGGGAGTGCTGGCCTCCAGGTCTGATTTAATTCTTAAAAGCAGATCCTTCTCCCGAAGATAGGGCTCACGCTCTTTCCCCTTTAGGTCCTTCTCCAGATGCTCCAACCTCTTCTCAATGGTGGCAAGATCAGAGAGCATAAGCTCGCAGTCCATAGCCTTAATATCCTTCCTTACATCCGCGGGAGGCAACCCAGATTCCTCAAACCGACGAATTACCTGGAGCAGCACATCGACGGTAGCTATATATCCCAAAAACTGCGTCCATCGGTCAGAAGTTAGGCTGGGAACATCTACATAGCTTACCTCGCTCGCCGTAGTCTTTTGAGGGTGAAATATCTCCTCAAGAACCGAAAGACGCTCATCATTCACTTTGGATACCCCTACATTAGGGGAGAGAGAAGGAGAGTAGCGAATAGTTTTTACTTTACCTCCAGTTAAGGCATTGAAGATGGTGGTCTTACCGCTTCCCGGCAGTCCTATAATACCAACCTTCATTCTCCCTTATGTTAGCAAAAAAACCAGGCTCTATGGTAATTCGGTAAAAAACATCTCTGGGCGAAAGGATTACTTAGCGGTCCTGGTCAGCAGGTTCAACTTTTCCCCCTCCATCAGCACCATATCCTCTATTCTTATTCCCCCCCATCCTCCAATGTATACTCCTGGCTCCAGGGTGAATACCATCCCTTCGGAAATGGTGCTGTTCGATATAGGAGAAAGCGTTGGTTCCTCATGGACATTGAGCCCTACCCCATGCCCCAGCCCGTGGACAAAGTAGTTGCCCCACCCTTTCCTCTCGATGATCGCCCGGGCCGATTTATCCGCCTTATCACCACTCATGCCCTTCTTGATGGCGGAAAGGGAGGCGAGCTCCGCTTCCAGTACAGTATGGTATATCTGACTAAACTTTATATCTTCCTGGCCCAGAAAGAAGGTTCGGCTCATATCGCTCACATATTCCTCAAACCTGGCCCCCAGGTCAATAATGATGGGTTCCCCCTCCTGGATTATTCTATCGGTGGGTAAAACATGGGGGAAGGCAGAGTTAGGACCAGAGGCAACCATAACCTCGAAGGGGAGGCTTCCTGAGCCACTCTCGCGTAAGAACTTCTCCACCTCCCAGGCTACCTTTGTTTCGGGCATTCCAGGTTCAATCCAGGAACGTATATAGTTCATGGCCTTATCTGCCATATGAGCTGCTTTGATCAATCTTTCTATCTCCTCCCTTTCCTTTACCTGCCTCAGTTTTTCTACTTCTCCCGGTGCAGCAATAAGGCTGAGACCGACTTTTTGAGCTTCCTTAGATAATCTTTGCCAAACACCAAAGTTTATGCTCTCCGGTGAAATTCCTATCCTCCTCAGATTTATGCTTTTGGCCACTTTAATTAAAGAGGAAACATCGCCGGGCATTACTTCAAAGCCCATGGCTTTGGATCTTGCCTCCTCCATATACAGAGGATTGGCCATCATAACGGCTTTCTCCGGGGAGACCAGAAGAGGAAGGGGGGCATAAAACCCACTCAGGTAATAGCAATTATCCTGACCCAGGGTGCAAAGGGCATCAATATCCAGGAAAGAAAGGGATTTACGGACCTTTTCCAGGCGGCTGTCTAGCCCCAATCCTCCCCTTTAAGTTCACTCACCATTATTTCCAGGGCGCAGATATAACCCTTATGGGAAAAGCCGCCTATTTGTCCTTTACAGATGGGTGCGATGACCGACTTTTGCCTCCATTCCTCCCGGGAGTAAATATTGGATAAGTGGACTTCGATTATAGGCAGATCGGAGTCACAAAGCGCGTCCCTCAGGGAGAGACCGTAATGGGTAAGAGCACCCGGATTTATGATAATCCCTGAGGCAGAGGTCGATTTTTGCTGCAGGAAGCTTACAATCTCTCCCTCCGAGTTTGACTGAAAGAACTCCAGCTCCACTCCTAGATCCCCAGCCTTCCGGAGGAGCACCATTTGTATATCGGCTAGCGTTTTGGACCCATAATGGGATGTATCACGCTTCCCCAGGAGGTTCAGGTTAGGCCCATTAACTATCAGTATCTTCATTTTGCTCTAGGGTGGGTGGCAAGATAAACCTTTCTGGCTCTAGCAGGGCTCACATGAGTATAGATCTGGGTAGAGGAGAGACTCTCATGACCCAAAAGCTCCTGGACCACTCTCAAGTCTGCCCCTCCATCCAAAAGGTGGGTGGCAAAACTGTGACGCAGCATGTGAGGATGAACCTTGAACCCTAATTTTGAGCCATACCTTTGTACCATAAGCTCAATGGAGCGTGCTGAAATCCTTCTTCCTCTTGAGCTGAGGAAGAGTGACGGAAGAACCGCGCCTTTGCAAAACTCTGGACGCGCCTTTTCCAAATACGCCGATAAGGCGTGAGCTGCCCTCTCCCCCATGATGGCTATTCTTTCCTTTTGGCCCTTTCCCCATATTCTCATCTCCCTTCCCGAAAGGTCAACGTTCAAAACATCCAAACCACAAAGTTCACTTACTCGGAGTCCTGCCGAATACAGAAGTTCTAAGATGGCTCTATCCCTTATTCCCTGAAGGGAGCATGATGGGGGAGCATCGAGTAGTCTTTCTATATCCGAGGAGGAAAGAAAGTGAGGGAGACGCCTCTCCCGTCGAGGAAGAGATATGAGCTCCGGGGAGTTGTGAGTCACTATTCCCTCCCTTACCAAAAAGCGGTAGAAAGAGCGGAGAGAGCTTAACTTCCGAGAGATAGTGGGCCGGGAAAGTTTTTTGAGGCCTCCCAGATAACTTCGCAGAAGGTCGCGATCTACCGACTCCAGATCTTTCCCTTTTTCTTGTCCGAAACAGATGAAATCTCGTATGTCCCTCTCATAAGCCTTCACGGTGTGGGGAGAGGCGTTTCTTTCTGCTTCCAGATAGGAGATGAATGCCTTAAGCCTTTTCTCCAAGGGCCTCTCCTATATTCTTTTCCAGGGGAAGGTAGAAAGAGGAAATTACCTCTACCCATTCCTTTTTCCCGGAGGCAATATCATCTAAGCTCTCTTCCATATCGGCGGTGAATTTGGCATTCATGATGTCAGGAAAATAGCGGCATAAGAAATCTGCTACCTCCTCTCCTATAGGAAGATGATGGAGCTTGCCCCCTTTCATCATTACATACCTTTTTCTTAGGGTGGAGAGAATGGGAGCATAGGTAGAAGGGCGACCGATCCCCTTATACTCAAGCTCCTGTATCAGGGTAGCTTCAGTATAGTGAGGGGGAGGTTGGGTGAAACACTTCTTAAGGGAAAGCCCAACCAGAGTAAGCACTTCGCCCTCCTCAAGCTTAGGAAGCTTCTTATCCGGGGGTATTTCGGTGAGAGTGAGAAACCCGGGAAATTTCACCACCATCCCCCGGGCTTGAAACATATACCCTCCAGCATCTATACTCACCACGGTGTTCTCTGATCTTGCGGGGGCCATCTGGCTTTGCATCATCTTCACCCAGATGAGATTATACAGCTTATAGCTATCCTGATCCACGAAGGGCAGAATATTCTCGGGTTTACGAGGAACTTTGGTGGGGCGGATGGCCTCATGGGCCTCTTGGGCTCCCTTTACCTTACTTCTAAAAAACCTGGGCTTACAAGGGAGGAAGGGAGAACCAAAGTTCTCTTCGATGTAGGAGCGGGCCTCCTTTACGGCCAGGGAGGATACTTTGCTGGAGTCGGTGCGCATGTAGGTTATAAGGCCCACCGACTTACCATCCTCCAGAGGCAAGCCTTCATATAGCTTTTGGGCTATGCTCATCGTGCGATGGGCCATGAACCCCAATTTGTACCATGCTTCCTGCTCAAGGGTACTGGTGCGGTGGGGAGGTGGGGGCCATCGCTCTACCTCCTTTTTCTCCACCTCACGCACGGAAAACTTAGTGCGTTTAAGCTTTCGCGTGAGCTTTTTGGCCTCAGCCTCACTCTCCAGCTTGTCACAAAACTTGGCCTCAAACTCCTCGCTTTGAGAATTTTTAAGCTTCGCAAACACCTCCCAATATTCATCTGGGATGAAATTTTGGATCTCTCTATCCCTATCCACAATAAACTTCAGGGCCACTGATTGCACCCTTCCTGCCGAAAGTCTCCCCCGTATTTTCTTCCACAGTATAGGACTTATCTTATAACCCACTAACCTATCCAGGATCCTTCTTGCTTGCTGAGAGTTTACCAGGTCGAGGTCTATCTTCCTGGGCTTGGTTATAGCCTCCTTTACCTCTCGGGGGGTTATTTCGTGAAATGCGATGCGTTTCCCTTTTTTGATGTTTGCTGCCTTCATCACATGCCAGGATATAGCCTCCCCCTCCCTATCAGGGTCGGTAGCCAGGTAAACTTCAGATGATTTTTTGGCCCTCTGGGCGATCCGGTGGATAACTTTTTCCTTCCCCGGATAGACCACATAGGTAGGACAAAATCCGTCCTCTATGTTCACTCCCAACTCATTCCGGGGGAGGTCCCGGACATGGCCTCCGGTAGCCAGAATAGCATAATCCTTGCCCAGTATGTAGCCTATCGTGCGTGCTTTAGAGGGGGATTCGACGATCACCAATTTTTTCATCTTAAGATGTAGCTCATACCGTCTGTCCTCTCCACTATCCCTTTAATCTCCATCATAGCCAGTGTACTCTCTACCTGAGTGATGCTCAAACCGCTCAGGCGACAAAGTCCATCGATGTGTACTGCCTCCTTGGACAGATGAGGAAGAAGTATTTCCTCAACACTGTTCTCGGGAAGGACCTTACTTTCCTTTCTGGCTACCGCTCTCAGGTTCAGCTCCTCCAGAATGTCGGTAGCTTTAGCTACCAATTTTGCTCCCTCCTGAATAAGTCGGTTTGACCCTCGACTTTTGGGGGAGAATATGCTTCCGGGTACGGCGAAGACCTCTCTTCCCTGTTCCAGGGCAAAGTCAGCCGTGATGAGGGAACCACTCCTCTCTCCTGCCTCTACCACTAACGTACCCAGAGATATACCGCTCATGATGCGATTTCGGCGAGGGAAGTGGTATGGTTTGGGAGTGGTTCCCAAAGGAAACTCGCTTATGAGGGTTCCCTGGTGCATTATCTTATCGGCTAACCCCGAATTCTCTCCCGGATAGATAACGTCTACTCCTGAGCCTAGCACAGCTAAGGTCCTTCCCCCTCCCTCTAGAGCCGCCCTATGGGCTTCAGCATCTATTCCCCGGGCAAGTCCGCTTACTACGGTGACACCAGATGCCGAAAGTTCCCTTACTATCTCCCGTACTACCTGTCTCCCGTAGGACGAGGGAAGGCGAGACCCTACCACAGTAAGAGAGCTTTCATCTGAGGCTATGGAGTCACCTCGAACGTATAGAAGAGGAGGAAAGTCGTATATCTCTCTGAGCCTTGGGGGATATTCACCGTCACAGTAGATGACCGCCCGGGCATTTATTTTAGCTAACCTTTCCCTTTCCTGGTCCAGAGATATCCTTTCTCTCACCGAGACGACTGTTTGGGCCAGGTTGAGATCCAGGCCGGCTGCCTTGAGGTCAGATAGCGAAGCGTTCCAAGCCCTCTCTATATCTCCAAAGTAGTTCGCAAGCTCCAGAAGTCTCCTTGGCCCTATCCCCGGGATAAGGCTAAACCCTATCCAAAATTTCACGTCACAGCCCATTTTGCAATGAATTCTAACATAAGCCTTCTGAAGAAGCCAATGTTGAATAGAAGGTAGGACTTGAGGTAAAGTATGGGAGAGTTGATGGGTAGGCTTAGGCTTTCTGGTCTTAAGCAGGAGAGAATAGATAAGCTCACCACCCTCAGGGAGAAGGGGATTGATCCCTATCCGGCAAGGGTTTCTCGTACCCATACCATCGCCCAAGCTCTGAATCTTCCCCTGAATGAGGCCGGGGTAGTAGCCGGAAGGGTCATGGCGATTAGATCCTTCGGAAAGACCTGCTTTATGAATATCAAAGATGGCTCAGGAAAAATTCAGCTTCACTTTCGGGGAGACAATATCGGGGAGGGCTATGGGCTTCTTTCAGCTATTGACATTGGTGACTTCATATCGGCTAAAGGTAAGCTGTTTAACACCAAAACGGGGGAGAAAACGTTAGCTGTGGAGGAATTCAGCTTTATCTCCAAGTCTCTTTCTCCCCTTCCTGAGAAGTGGCATGGGCTTTCAGATATTGAGAAACGTTACCGTCAGCGCTATCTCGACCTCATCTCTAATCCCAGGGTAAAGGAGATATTCGAGATACGAACGAAGGTCATATCGGGGATAAGAAGGTTTTTGGATGGGAAAGGTTTTCTGGAGGTAGAGACGACCACCCTTCTCCCGGTGGCCTCGGGGGCAGCGGCCACGCCCTTCTCTACCTACTATCAGGCCTTGGGGAGGAACTTTTATCTTCGGATAGCCCTGGAACTCTATCTTAAGAGGCTCATTATCGGGGGGTGGGATAAGGTATATGAAATCGGAAAGGTGTTTCGTAATGAGGGGATATCCCTCAAGCACAACCCTGAGTTTACCCTGCTTGAGAGTTATGAAGCTTATGCCGATTACCAGGACGTAGCCGGCATGGTGGAGGAGATGATCCCCAGTGTATGTGAGCATGCCCTGGGTACGACTAAGATAGACTATGGAGGAAGTGTCATCGATCTCTCTCCTCCCTGGAGAAGGCTAACCTTGAAGGAAGCTATCCATAATAAATGCGGGATTGACATTGGTGAATACCCTGATGCAGATAGCCTGCGAAGGGTGATAATGTCGAAGCTTTCGCCTTCCGATTGGCAAATATGGGAGGAGGAAGTTTCCTGGGGCAAGCTCACGGATAGGCTTCTGTCTACGTATGTTGAGCCTTGTCTCATTCAGCCTACATTCATCCTGGACTACCCCGTGGATGTCTCCCCCCTAGCTAAGAGGAAAAGAGAGGATCCAAAACTCACGGAGAGGTTTGAGGTCTTCATAGGGGGAATGGAGATTGCCAATGCCTTCAGCGAGCTCAATGATCCCTTAGACCAGAGGGAGAGGTTCAGTCAAGCCCTTCATGATGAGGAGGAAATCCCCGATGAAGATTTTATGGAGGCTTTGGAGTACGGGATGCCCCCTGCAGGGGGATTGGGGATAGGGATTGACCGATTGGTTATGCTCTTTACCAATCAGACTTCCATCCGGGAGGTGATCCTCTTTCCGCAGCTTCGAGAAAAGGACTAAAAAGTGAAAAAGCAGCGGTGGTTAATAGTGGTTGTTGTAGCTTTAATGGTTACTGGCTTGGCTTATTACTTAGATCACGAATTAAGTACTTTAGAGAAAAATATGAGTGAGATGGNNGTGTAGAAGCTATGGACGAAAGGCTTACACCAGATATGAAAGCGATGCAGGGAGAAATAAATGGATTGAATGAGAGCGTAGAAATGATGAGACAAGACATGAATAAATTAGTAAGCTCTCTCGACAAAATAGTAAAAATAACCGAGGGGGCTGTGGGAGTATTTACAGATTTAGCGCACAATCCTCTGGTAAGACTGCTATGCTCGACATAAAGTTGATCCGCCAAAATCCTGACTTTGTCCGCCAGGCGCTTAAGGACAGGGGTGATGATGCCTTGGTAGGAGAGGTTTTATCCCTGGATAGAGAGTATCGTGAAATCCTCTCCCAATTTGAGAATCTTCGGGCATACCAAAGAGATAAAGGGAGGGAATATCAAAGGACAGGGGATGCCTCGCTGCGGGAAGAAATGGTCCGTCTAAGCCAGGAGGTGGATGAGTTACAGCATAAAGTAAGGGAGAGGGAAGAAGGATTGAAAAAAACCCTGCTTTATCTGCCCAACCTTCCCCATCCCTCAGTCCCTAAGGAGAATCGGGTGGTTCGTACCTGGGGGGAGAGGCGTCGTTTTGAGCTTACTCCCAAGCCCCATTGGGAACTGGGTAGAAGCTTGGGCATTATCGACTTTGATAGAGGGGTGAAGCTTTCAGGGAGTGGATTCTACATCCTTAAGGGATGGGGGGCTCTTCTGGAGAGGACTCTAACCTACTTCATGTTGGATATGCATACCAAAAAGCATGGGTATACTGAAGTCTATGCTCCGTGCATGGTGACTAAAGAGTGTATGATATGCTCGGGGAACCTTCCCAAGTTCTCTGAAAACCTCTATTTTGATGCTGAGGATGACCTATGGCTTATCCCCACTGCTGAGGTTCCCCTGACCAGTCTGCATCATAATGAAATACTCCAGATAGAAGATCTCCCTCTACGCTATGTAGCCCTCACCCCCTGCTTTCGCAGAGAAAAGATGGCCTGGGGAAGAGACACCCGAGGAATAAAGAGAGTGCATCAGTTTAATAAGGTAGAGCTATATAAAGTTGTAGAGCCCCAAACCTCGGAGGAGGAGCTTGATCAATTAGTTCAGGATGCCGAAGAGATATGCCAGAAGCTAGATATTCCCTACCGGGTGGTGGAACTCTGCGCCCCAGAGTTAGGGTTCTCCTCTCAGAAGACATATGACATCGAAATGTGGGCTCCAGGAAGTGATGAGTGGTTAGAAGTAAGCTCATGTTCCAACTGCGGTGATTTCCAGGCCCGAAGGTCCAACATACGCTACCGTCCCCGGGGAGAGGAGAAAACCCGATTCGTTCATACCTTAAATGGCTCAGGGCTTGCCCTTCCCCGCGTGTTCATCGCTATCCTGGAAAACTATCAGACAGAAAAGGGAGATGTTGACATCCCCGAAGCTATTAAGCCCTATATGAGATAAGTGTCGGCGATGGGTGAAGGAACCTACTCTTCCTGGGCTCTGTGAACGATGTGAGAAAAGGCAGAAGGGTCGCTCACGGCTATGTCCGCTAGCATCTTCCGGTTTATGTCTATTCCTTTCTGCTTGAGGAGATGCATGAGCCTAGAGTAAGAAATCCCCTGTTGCTTTGCCGCAGCGGAGATGCGCAGTATCCATAGCCTTCTCATATCCCTCTTTATCTCTCTGCGGTGCCGGTAAGAATAGCTTAACGATTTAAGCATAGACTCATGAGCTCTCCGATAAAGGGAATGCTTTGTATCCCAGTGGCCCTTAGTCAGCTTCAGGACCTTCTTGTGGCGATGATGGGTGGTAGTTCCTCCCTTTACTCGTGTCATAGGACTATTTCTGTAGGCTCGTAAATCCTGATAACATGTCCAGGAGGGGAGATATTTGGGAAGTTATACGGCGTATGACCAGCCCTGCCATCGTCAGGATTACCCCCAGGACGATGTTCTCTATTCCCAGCCACATCCTCACCGAGCTGGCTGCTGTGGCAGCATCAGCTGCTTCCAAAGAAACATAGTTCTCCACATCGGAAGGGATGCTGCTTGCCTGTATCACAAATATGATGCCTCCAACAAGCGCAATCAGACCCAGTATCATTATTATAGTTCCTATAACTTTTGCCGCTGTGCTCAGAATTTGCATTTTTGTCTCCCTTAGCCTAGAAGCCCTCTTATCCTGCTAGCCATACCTGAGGAGAGAGGTGTCTTGCCTGCGTACTGCCTCTTAATTCGTTTCGTCTTTTTACGCCTCAAGTGGCTTTTACCTATCTTGAACCGCAAGAGTTTACCTCTCCCTGTGATATGGATACGCTTTTGAGCCCCTTTATGAACCTTTAGCTTTGGCATTCTTAGCTCCTTGACCTGGAGAGAGTACTATACTCATTAACTTACCCATCATCTGGGGCTTATCCGCCGTGGCCATCTCTCCCAGAAAACTGGTCAATCTTTGCAACACTACTTTTCCTAACTCTGGACGGGTAATCTCCCGCCCTCTGAACCTCACCGTTGCCTTTACCTTATTTCCTTCCTTTAGAAGCTTTTCTGCCACCCTCACCTTAAACTCAAGGTCGTGGTCATCTATCTTGGGCCTTAGCCTTACCTCCCGAAGACCTGTCCTCTGAGCTTTCCCTGCTTCCTTTTCCTTCTTCTTTTGCTCATATTTATATTTACCATAATCTTGAAGACGGCACACTGGAGGGACGGACTGCAAGGAGACAGCTACCAAGTCTAAACCCTTCTCCCTGGCTGTCGCAAGGGCCTGGAATAAAGGCATTACCCCCTTCCTCTCCCCATCCTCGCCCACCAGCAAAACCTCCCTTGCCTTTATCCTATCATTAACCGCAAATTCCTTTACTATACTGCTCTATCGCTCCTTTCTATAAACTATTAGAAACAAAGGATAACATTATTACCAGGCTTACGTCAATTGTACGAATTCGAGACAACGTCCTGGTCAGCCAGGGTAGTGTATTTCGGCCTTTCGGTTTAAAATTAGACCATGAGCAGAAATTATGATGTGGTGATCGTGGGTGGTGGCCCTTCCGGGATCTTCGCTGCCCTGGAGCTATCCCAGGCAAAGGGACTTTCGGTATTACTTCTGGAGAGAGGGGTGGATATCGAGAGGCGGAGGTGTCCTTTACTACACGGGAGTGAAGTGAGTTGCCTTTCTTGCTCCCCCTGTCACCTGGTTTGTGGTTTGGGGGGAGCAGGGGCCTTCAGCGATGGCAAGCTCACCATCTCCTCTGAAGTAGGGGGCAGGATAAAGGATTATGTAGGAGAGAAGAGGGCACAGGAAGTCATAAGCTATGTAGATCAGGTCTATCTCAAGCTGGGAGCTCCCCAGGAGCTCTACGGGGTAGGGGAGGAGGTGGAGGAGTGGCAAAGGAAGGCCAAGTTCTGCGAACTGCGCCTCACTCCCGTACCTATCCGCCATGTGGGAACAGAGAATGGACGTAAGCTGGTTAAACTTACTCGAGATTATCTTTCCTCTCGTATAGACCTTCAATTGGAGACTAAGGCCACCTCCGTCATCACCGAGGGTGGAGAGGCAAAAGGGGTGGAGACGGATAAAGGAGAAAGAATAGGTTCAAGATTCCTCATCCTTGCTCCAGGGAGAGAAGGGTCAGACTGGCTACGCCAGGAGGCCAGAAGGCTGGGGCTTTCTATGGATATAAACCCTATCGACCTGGGGGTGAGGGTAGAAGTACCAGCAGCCATAATGGAAAGCTTGACCTCCGCTCTATACGAGCCCAAGCTTGAGTTCTATTCTCGTAGGTTTGACGATCGCATCAGGACGTTCTGCGTCTGCCCCCATGGGGAAGTGATTTTGGAATCCACGGGAGGTGAAGATCCGGTGGTTACGGTGAATGGGCATAGTTATGCTAATCACGATACCCAGAACACCAACTTTGCCCTTCTGGTGAGTACCACCTTTACCTATCCCTTCCGGGAACCCATTGCTTATGGCAAATATGTGGCCCATCTAGCCAACCTTCTGGGGGGAGTTCTGGTGCAAAGATTAGGAGATCTGGAAAACGGCCGACGCTCCACGCTAGAACGAATCTCCAGAAGCAGTCTAGCCCCCAGCTTGGCTCACGCTGTTCCGGGAGATCTGAGCTTTGCCCTCCCCTTCCGACACCTTCAGGGAATAATGGAGATGATCTATGCTTTGGATAAGCTTGTTCCTGGGGTTGCCTCGCCTCATACCCTTCTGTATGGAGTGGAGGTTAAGTTCTATTCTTCACGGCTTAAGCTGGATGGCGATTTCCAGACTGAGGTGCGAAATATGTTTGCTGTGGGTGATGGGGCGGGGGTCTCCAGGGGTTTGATTCAAGCATCTGCCTCAGGGGTAGTGGCGGCACGGAAAATAATCCAGGAAATAGGAGCAAGTAAGTAAGGCTGATGGTAAGAATCCTGGATGGTATATATCAGTTGAAGGTTCCCCTGCCCGGTGACTTGAGGGATACCAATGTATATCTCATATCTGGGAGTGAAGGATGGCTTATGGTGGATACAGGGTGGGAAAGCCCAGAAGCCCTGAGCGCTTTGAGGAGTGAACTAGCCCAGGGGGGAATTGAGCTAGAGGATATCTCTTCCATAATCATTACTCACTTCCACCCTGACCATATAGGATTGGCCAAAGCAATACAGGAAGAATCGGGAGCTAAAGTCTTCCTGCATCGGGAGGAGGCCAGGTATGTGCAGGGGAAGTTTGTTCTTTCTGAGATCCTGGAAAGGACAAGTAAGTGGGTCAAAGTTTTGGAGTTATCCAAGGTAGATGGATTCACTCCTTCCGAATTTAGCTTTCCTTCCCTTCCGGAGATTGATGTTGTGCTCCAGGGTGGGGAGGAGATAGTATGGGGTGACCTTCATCTTCGGGTGATCTGGACGCCAGGTCATTCACCGGGTCATATCTGCCTGTATGAGTCCCAGAAGGGATTACTTTTCTCGGGCGACCATATACTTCCCACCATCACTCCCAATGTAAGCCTGAACCCTTTATCCGGGGATAATCCTCTGAAGGACTATATCGACTCTCTCAAACTCCTGCGAGAGCTCAAAATGGAGCTTGCTCTTCCTGCTCATGAGCATACCTTCACCCGGGTTGAGAAAAGAATAGACGAGCTCTTTTGTCATCATGAAGAAAGAAAAAGAGAAATCATGAGGGTTCTTTTCAGGGGTGAGAAAACGCCCTGTGAAGTGGCAAGTCGTATTTCCTGGCTTTGGGATGGGAAGACTATCTCCTATGGTGACCTTACCTCTATGGACAAGATGATGGCTTTAGGTGAGACCATGGCCTACCTGGAATTTCTGCGAAACGAGGAAAGGGTAGAAATGATAACCACGGACAACTCTTACTACTATAAGGTCACGTCTTAAATCCTAAATCTCCGAAGCACTAAATCCTAAACAATACCCAAATCCAAATGACCAAACCTCACAACCGCAGACTGTATGCCTTTGCTCAATTGCAGTCATGGAGGATATAGCTATTGTTGGTTTTGGGATTATGATTTGGGTCATTTGAATTTGTTTAGGGTTTAGAATTTATCTGTGCCTGTATCCTTCCCTAATACGCGAGTATATATAGGTATAGGGTTGTGGGCGATAAGGAGGATTTAAGAATGCCACATCCTGATTCTATTTATGCCCTCATCGAGCTCCTCATCGGGGATGGTCAGGGAAAGGCGGATGTATCCCTCTCCATACTGGCCGTATCCCCTCCCTGGAGTAACCACCACCCCTACATCATTCAGAAGCCTATGGGCAAACTCCCCGGAAAGGAAGGGTGAGGGGACTTTCGCCCAGACGTAAAAGCTAGCGGAAGGAGATTTGGCCTCAAGCCCCACCTCATTTAGGGCATAAACCAGCTTATCCCTTCTTTTCTGGTAGATGAGGTTATGCTGGACAATGCTGTCCTGGGGGCCGCTTAAGGCCTCTATGGCGGCATACTGTATTGCCTGGGGAACACCTGAGTCCAGATTAGATTTGAACCTGAACAGAGCATCTATAATCTCGGGATTTCCTACTGCCATTCCTACTCTCCAGCCGGTCATGTTATAGGTTTTGGAAAGGGAGTGGAATTCCACTCCCACTTCCTTAGCTCCGGTAACCTGCATAAGGCTGGGAGGCCGGTAATTGTCGAAATAGACCTCGGTGTAGGCAGCATCATGGCACACCACCAGGTCATGTCTTCGGGCAAAGGAAACTACTCGCTCAAAGAAATCCATGTCCGCACTAGCCCCAGTAGGGTTGTTGGGGTAGTTGAGCCACAATAGCTTAGCCCGGGAGGCGACAGGAAGAGGAATCTCTTCTAGAAGGGGAAGGAATCCATTTTCCTCCCTTAAAGGAAGGGGGAAGGATTTCCCACCACAAAGGAGAGTGCTTCCAGCATACACCGGGTATCCTGGATCAGGAATTAGAGCGATGTCTCCAGGGTCGATAAAGCAAAAGGAGAGGTGCCCGATTCCTTCCTTGGAGCCAAGGAGGGGAAGAACCTCTTTTTCTGGATTTAGAGAGACCCCGAACCGCCTGAAGTACCAGTCAGAGATAGCTCGGCGAAACTTGAGAAGCCCGGAAGTCTCAGGATAGCGGTGGTTTTGGGGGTTGAGGCACTCCTCCCTTAAGCGTTCAATAATGTGTGGAGGGGTGGGAATGTCGGGGTCGCCTATGCCAAAATCGATTATCTTTTCTCCCTGGGCCTTTTTTCGAGAAACTCGGCGGGAGACTTCCACAAAAAGGTAGGGGGGAAGGCTCTCCACCCTACTCGATATCTTCATTCCATTCTCCGCAGAATATCTGCCTCACTGGACCGCTTAACATCGCTGACCCTTTGCCATCCCACTCCACCTCAAGCACCCCTCCCCTGAACTCTACACCTATTTTTCCCTTCGCTAGCCTGTTCACTCTGGCTGCGCAAGCCACGGCACAAGCACCGCTTCCACAGGATAGGGTCTCTCCCACCCCTCTCTCCCACACGCGTGCCTGAATTCGTCTCTCGGATATCACCCTTGCTACTTCGAAGTTCACTCTCCCGGGAGTCATGTTCTCCACCTTAGGGCCGATGTCAAGCAGAGGGAGTTCAGCCAAGCTTTGAGAAGTAAAATGCACGGCATGGTGATTTCCCAGCGCCACCAGATTTAGTTTAAGCCTTTCCTTGCCTGAGTCTACTTCGGTTTGACCCTCAAAGAGAGGAACTCCCATATCCACCCTCGCCCAACCACATCTTCCTCTATCCACACCGGGCTCAACTTCCCTTATCCCCGATAATGTCTCCACCTTTATTTTCCGCACCATCGAAGGTTTACCCTCCACAACATACTTGGCAACACATCTAAGCCCGTTGCCACACACCTCCGCCTCCGAACCATCAGGGTTGAATATCCTCATGGCAAGATCGGCTACTTTGGAAGGTAGGACTACGATTAGCCCATCACCGCCCACCCCGAGCCCGGGATGACAAAGCCGATGAGCAAGCAAGCTCCCATCGGTTTCCCTATCCAAATTGTCAAGAAGAACAAAACTATTACCGCAGGCCTCAAACTTCCTTAGCTTCATTTTGCGGTTTAAGTATAGCAAGAGAAGATATTGTTTGCATAATATCTTAACCAAGGCTAAGATAGCACTGAAGTCATTTTGAAGGAAGATCTTAAGAGAGTAATTATATACACTGATGGTGCCTGTATCGGAAACCCCGGTCCTGGCGGATACGGAGTAGTAATCCTGGATTCTCAGGGGAGACAGGAGCTATCGGGGGGATATTCTCTGACCACCAACAACCGAATGGAACTCATGGCGGTGATTTCGGGGCTGGAGTACCTTCCGAAGAGGTGTAAGGTGAGGCTATACAGCGACTCTGAGTATGTGGTTAAGGCGATTGAACATGGTTGGGCTCGCAAGTGGAAGTCAAACCACTGGAGGCGAGAAAATAAGGAAGTGCCCAATGCTGACTTGTGGGAAAGGCTGCTTGAGCTTTGTGAGCAGCATGAGGCGGAGTTCAGGTGGGTTAGAGGACATGCCAGTAGCAAAGAAAATATTTGCTCTGACAAGTTAGCTTCAAAAGCAGCAAGCTCGCCCCTACTTCCCCCTGATGAAGGTTATGTCTCAAAAAGTTGACGAATATTATATGAGCCAGGCCTTACACCTGGCCAGAAGAGGAGCAGGCAAGGTAAGCCCCAACCCTATGGTGGGGGCAGTCATCGTGAGAGGAGGGGAGATAATTGGTCGAGGTTATCATCGCTATTTTGGAGGAAAGCATGCTGAGATAGAGGCCATGGAGGATGCTGGAGGAAAGGTGGAAGGAGCTACCATGTATGTTACCCTGGAGCCCTGCTGTCACTTTGGAAAGACACCCCCTTGTCTGGATGCCCTGTTAAACCATCGCATCGGAAGAGTGGTGATTGGGGTGGAGGATCCCAATCCCGAGGTTAGGGGGAGAAGCATCGAGGCTCTGAGGGGAAGCGGAGTTGAAACCACACTGGGAGTACTGGAAGGTGAGTGCTATGACCTGAACCGACCCTATTTTAAATACATGAAAACGGGGCTTCCCTTCGTCACGGTCAAATTTGCTCAGACCCTGGACGGAAGGATCGCTAGTGCTTCGGGAGATTCCCGATGGATAAGCTCAGGGCCCAGCCTGGAGCTGGCCCATCGGCTTCGTTCCCTCCATGACTCCGTCATGGTGGGTATAGGAACCATACTGGCCGATAATCCTTCTCTTACCGTGCGGAGGGTGAGGGGGAGAAGCCCGGTACGCCTTGTCCTGGATGGCAAGCTCCGCATCCCTCTTGGGGCAGAGGTTCTTAAAGGCCAGAATGTAAGCTCTACCATGGTCATTACCACCCCCCAGGCGGGTAAGAAAAAACTGGATTCTCTTAAGGATAAAGGGATAGAGGTCTTAACCGTCAGGGAGGACGAGAGAGGCGAGGTTGACCTTGAGGAGCTACTTTTTTATCTGGGAAGGAAAAATATCTCCTCCATCCTGGTGGAGGGCGGGGCAGAGGTTATCACCTCTTTTTTTAGACAGGGTTTGGTGGACAGGGTAATAGCCATTATAGCCCCCAAGATTATGGGAAAAGGGGTGGAAACAGTAGGGAACTTAGGTATAGACGATGTTAACCATACCCTGAAGCTTTCCTTCCTGAAGACTTACAGAAAAGGGGAGGATCTGGTCATCGAAGCTCTTGTTCAAAATCCTATACATTTGTCAAGGCCAGAAGTTTAGGTTAAAATTGCTTATTATGAAACAAAGAATGAGCTCTCCCCCAGGAGGAGGGATGATACGTGAAGCCATGTTGGTAATGGGAGGATATTTTAACCCCTTCCGGGTGTGGGGAATAATTCCTTTGTGGATAAAGCTATTCGTTCATCGTCGTCTTCCCCTCATTCCCACCCGGATAGAGGGAAGGGAGGAGATAGGAGCTATTAGAGCAAGAATAAAAGAGATGGAAGGATGAGCTATTCTTATTCCCCTACTTGTTATTCCTCGGGCATTGCTTCCCATTGCGGTACCTCAACCAGGGCAGTGGCCAAAGCTCTGGGCATGGAGTTTACAGAAGTCGAAGGGTGTAACTGCTGCGGCTCACCTCTGTATGGTAAAGCCTCAGACCTGGAAGCTTTGTGCTTTGCCGCCCGGAACCTGGCTTTGATACAGAGATCAGGGAACGATATGGTCACCTCCTGTAGCTTCTGCTATATTACCCTGAACTGGGCTAATGCCACCCTCTCTCGTGATGAAGAATTGAGAGGAAAGGTAAGCGAGGTTTTATCAGCTATCAACCTGGACTATCCAGAGGATGGAGTGAGGGTAAGACATCTGCTGGAGGTTCTGATAAACGATACTACCTGTGATACGGTTAGCACCGTGGTGAAGAGAAGATTGAAAGGCCTCAGGATAGCCCCCTACTACGGCCCCCACATAACCTCTTTGGGGTATGGCTTCGATGCTCCTGAGTCTTTAATCTTCCTGGATCAGGTGATAGAGGCCTTGGGAGGCGAGGTAGTTCCTCTACCTAAGTCGAAAACGCAGTGGTGCGGCGATTCCCCCCTCCTAACCTGTGAAGAAGAAAGAGCGCTCACGTCGATGTTGAAAGTTCTGGAGGAGGCAGAAACAAACGGGGCTCAGGTCATTGTAGCTCCCTGCCCCCTGGCTCAGACTAATCTGGATATATATCAACCAAGGATAAATGGGATATATGGAAAAGGCTTCCATCTTCCAGTTCTGCTCCTTACCCAGATTATGGGGGTAGCCTTTGGAATCTCTCCTTCATCCTTGGACCTGGATAAGAATGTGGTATCGCCTTATAAGACGCTTTCTCCCTATTTATCCACCTGGGATGAGAGGTAATAACCTTTTAAAAAAAGCTTAAGTGTCCTTTTGACAGTAAGGGCAAAAATAAGTTCCTCTTCCCTGGATGAGAAGGCGTTGGATTTCACTTCCACATCGTGGGCAAGGTTGGCCTCCCCGGTGAGCAACGCGAAAATGAAACTGTGCCCGACCCAGGCTACCGCAAGGAAGCCTATAGGTGCTGACGCTGGCTCCTCTTTCCCCCAGAGCTTCTGCCAGCACCCTCTGGATGGAGTCGTAAACCTTACTCACTTCTTCTGAGGTAAGGCTGCTTACTCTCTTCAGGGGATGAATGCGGGAGGAAAATAAGATCTCATCAGCATACATATTGCCAATCCCAGCAATGGCATGCTGATCTAAAAGGAAGGCCTTTATGGGCATCCTTCGTTGCACTAAGTGAGCTAAGACCTCCGGAGTAAACCTGGGATCGAAGGGTTCTATCCCCAATTTGCCTATGACATCATCCCTGTTGGTGGTCAGCCATAACTTTCCCAGGCGACGGCGGTCGCAGAACTGAAGTTTCCTTTCCCCATCCAGGTAGAATACTGCCACAGTATAGTGGCCGGTAGGAGAAGATGAGGGTAGAAGCTCGACATAACCACTCATGCCCAGATGGAGGATAAACGTTTTCTTGTCTGAGAGGGAGAACAGAAGATACTTTCCTCGGCGTCCGATATGGCATATCCTCTTTCCTTCAAGTTGATGACAGAAACCATCGGGGGTTATACCTATCACTGCTCTCTCCCACAAAAGTTTAACTTGGGAAAAATGGCTATCTAAGATACAAGAGACAAGCTCTCTTCTAATGCTCTCTACTTCTGGAAGCTCGGGCATGGAGTGTATGTCTTAACCTAGCCTATTCCCGAGTCTTTGGCCGCCTAGAAGGTGAAGGTGAAGATGAGGCACTACCTGTCCTCCCTCAGGGCCGCAGTTTACCACCAACCTGTACCCCCGTGAGGAGATGCCTTCTGTTTGGGCCAACTTGTTAGCAACATGGATTAAGTGAGAAATGATCTCCTCACCCTGAGCATCGGCTATGGAAGGGATATGCTCCCGGGGAATGATGAGAAGATGCAGTGGCGCTTGAGAGTGGAGGTCAGGGAGGGCCACGCATCTTTCATCCTCATAGATGATATTGGCCTTTACTTTGCCAGCCAGTATGTCACAGAAGATACACTCCACTATAGACCCAGTCCTTGAGCTACCTTTTCGCGGTGAAATCGGCATCTTTGAAAGCAACTTCTGCTGCCTTGCTTTAGAAATAGATTCCCCGTGTGTCATTGCGGTGAGCCGTAGCCCTGAACATAGTAAAGGGGAAGCTGAGCAACCTCACTCTCATTGCTCCGGGTTTGCTTCGGCTGCGCCTCGCAACGGCCTTGCCCCTCGCAATGACAACTTACTTTCATGATTCGCTGGTGGGCAGCCGCCTATGAGGTTTCTTTAGATGTTATACCCACGAGGGGAACGAAATCAATTACTTGTAACCCACGCATCAGAATCTATATCCTTAGGTCTGAGCTCGTGCCATTTTGTAGCTTTCTCATAGGCAAAGGCAGCATGCAGTATATCTCCCTCACCAAACGGCCTTCCGATGATCTGCATTCCTACCGGGAGATCATGGACTAACCCGCAGGGGAGGGAGATGGCGGGGAGCCCGGCGATGCTCACCGGGAGGGTGCATACATCGGAAAGGTACATTTTCATAGGATCATCTACCTTCTCCCCCAATCTGAAAGCCGCCGTGGGAGAGGTAGGAGTAACCAGACAATCATATTTCTTAAACGCCTCCTCGAATTCCTGACAGATCTTCGTCCTTACCTTCTGTGCCTTGAGGTAGTAGGCATCGTAGTATCCCTTAGACAGGGCGTAGGTTCCCAGCATTATTCTCCTTTTTACCTCCGGGCCAAACCCCAGCCCTCGGGTCTTGCCCATGTTCTCCCATATATCCTTCCCTTCCCCGTAGGAAAATCCATATTTTACCCCGTCGTATCGAGCCAGGTTGGCAGAGGCCTCCGAAGGAGCAATGATGTAATAGCAGGAAAGGGCATATTTGGTATGGGGGAGGGATGTTTCTGAAATATCAGCCCCCAGCTTTTTCATCTCCCAGATGGCATCCTGCATGGTTCTCTGTACCTCTGGGTCTATTCCTAAGGCAAAGTACTCCTGAGGAACCCCGATGTGCATCCCTCGAAGATCGGGGATAAGGAACTGGGTATAGTCAGGGACGTCGTAAAGGACAGAGGTGGAATCCCGAGGGTCGTACCCGGAGATGGCGCTTAAGACAACGGCACTATCGGCTACATCTTGAGTTAGAGGGCCTATCTGATCAAGGGAACTGGCAAAGGCCACCAACCCATACCGGGAGACCCGACCGTAGGTTGGCTTGAGGCCCACTATGCCGCAGAAGCTGGCCGGCTGGCGGATGCTCCCCCCCGTATCCGAGCCCAGGGAATACACCGTCTCACCGGCGGCAACCGCGGCCGCTGAACCGCCGCTAGACCCCCCCGGAACACATTCCAGGTTCCAGGGGTTGTGGGTGGGGAAGAAGGCAGAGTTTTCCGTAGAGGAGCCCATGGCAAACTCATCCATGTTTGTCTTACCCAGTATGACCGTTCTTTGCTCTCTCAATTTCTCCACCACCGTGGCATCATAGGGGGGGATAAAGGAGGAAAGCATCCGAGAGGAACAGGTGGTACGCGTGCCTTTAGTCAGGATGACATCCTTTACCATCATGGGTATGCCCGTAACTGGACTTATGTTTCCCTCCCTTATATCCTCATCAGCCGCTGAAGCCATAGATAGAGCAAGGTCGACATCTTTGGTTACCAGAGCAGACACCCTTCCCTCCACTTCTTCAATACGGGAAAGAAACCTTTGGGTGAGTTCAACAGAAGATATCTCTCTTTTTCTGAGGGCTTCCCTTGCCTGGCTGATAGTTAGACACATTAAAGCACCGGCTTTACCTTGAAAAATCCCCCTTCCTTCTGAGGGGCATTGGCTACAACATCAGTCAGAGTAAGGGAAGGTTCTCTTATATCCTCCCGGAAGATGTTTTGAAGAGATAAGGGGTGAGTGGTAGGGGGAACACCGTCAGTATTTACCTCGGTCAGCATATCAAAGCTATCCAGTATAGAGGAAAGCCCCCGGGCAAACCTTTCTACCTCTTCCGAAGTTAAGCTCATCCGGGCCAGCTCGGCTACATATCTTACTTCATCTGGGGAAAGTTTCATGTCAGGACGAGCTCGCCCCTATCATCTATATATCCTTTATCTCCTCCCGTCTCCACCCATGTTTTCTCCCCATTTTTCCTCACCAACACCTTATCTTCATCCGATATCCTTATTTCCACGCCAGGAAAGGGAGATCCAAAGGTTTCCGGATCAACCTCTTGTAAGCGATGCATGGCGACTACCCCTATCTCGGGAACTTCATACATTCGTTTGAGGTTAACTCCTATAGCCTGGAAGAATCTTATGGTGAAGGGCTCGACTCTGCCTTCAACGTAGGCATCCTTTACTTTAAGCAGGCCCAATTTATCCTGAAGCGGCCGAAAGAATGTCCAGTGCCCTATAGCCCTCTGTAGCTTATATCCCGGACCGGGTGGTTTATCCTTTGCCCCCCTTAAGCCCACGGGCAAAAATAAGTTAGCTACCGACCTCCTTACCCCCAAAATCCTCTCCTGGGTATCCTTAAGCACTTTCTCCCAGTATCTAAAGGAAAAGTGGATTACCTGAGGAGCGATCTCCCTCATATCCTCAGCCATACTCTCCGCTTTGGGAAAGTTGACCACCGCCGCACTCACCAGGGGGCTGAAGAAGGTGTAAAGCTGCTGGGTAAGCCTTACGGGAGGGGAAGGAGAAAATTGATTGATATTTTTTCCCCATCCCTCCACCTGAGCCCACAGCTCGCCTCTTTTTACTCCTTCCTCCTGGGAGATGGATGCTACCTGATATTCATCGGAGCCCTTCTCCCTATAAAGGAGAATGGATGTATCTTCGCCTTTGCCTTTTTCTATGCCCTGCTCAAAGAGCACGGGGGTTTCATGCTCTTCACCCAATTTTAGAAGTTCCTCCCATTTCAAAAGGAAGGGATCATTATATCTTTCGGCGTACATCCCCTTAGGGTCCCAGTAGATTACCTTTCGAACCTCAGGAAGCTCTCCTTGGATGGAGAGCAATTTATCTACTTGTTCTTGGTCATCGACGATAACAAACCTGGCACGGCAGTCATCTAAGGCGTACTTTAGTGCCTGGGGAGAAAATGGGGGGGGAATGCCTACCGGAATTCCTCCCTGAGCCTGGATGGAAAGCTCCGACCACAGCCACTCTGGAGCACTTTCAGCCAGGATGGCCACCCTGTCTCCTTCCTTAAGTCCCAGGGCTAAAAGCCCCAGGGAAGATAGCTTCACCCTCCGGTAGCATTCCTGCCAGGAATACTCCTGCCATATCCCCAACTTTTTCTGGCGCAGCGCCACTTCCTTCGGGTATAGCTCACAGTTTCTTTTAAAAAGCTTGGGGGCAGTATCTTCCATCACTTTACTCTCCCAGGTAAGCCTTTATCACGTTAGGATTACTCGAAACCTCCTTCGGTGTTCCCTCGGCTATCTTCCGGCCGAAATCCAGTACTATTATCCTGTCCGCGATGTCCATGACCACCCCCATATCATGCTCTATAAGGAGGATGGGGATCTTCCACCAGTCCAGGATATCTTGAATATAACGGCACTCATCCTCCTTCTCATCCACCGTCATCCCCGCCATGGGCTCATCTAACATCAACAACTTAGGCTCTAAAGCCAGGGCCCTTCCTAAATCTACTTTCTTCCTGGTTCCATAGGGGAGAGTTCCGGCGATGGTCTTTCGGATGGGGCCTAAATCCAGAAACTCGATAATCTCCTCCACCTTCTCCCTTTGCCTGGCTTCCTCCCTCTGGGCCCAGTGAAAGTAGATGGCATCGGTGATAAGATTTCCCTTCGTGTGGATGTGCCGGGCTACCATAAGATTATCCAGAACATCCATTCCATCGAAAAGCTGTATGTTCTGAAAAGTCCGACCTATGCCCAATTTAGCAATCTTATGAGGGGCAAGATGGCTGATGTCCTTATCCTCCAGAAAAATTCGGCCATTATTTGGGTGGTAAAACCCACTGATGCAGTTTAAGAGAACCGTCTTTCCTGCCCCATTGGGACCGATGATGGCCAGGACCTCTCCCTCTCTAGCGCCCAGGCCCACTTCCATCAGAGCTTGAACACCACCAAAACTCTTGCTTATATTGTCTATCCTGAGCTTGAACCCATTCTCAGCCATGATATTTACAGTGCGTATTATACCACATTTTGGTGCCGAGGAGGAGATTTGAACTCCTACGGGCTTACGCCCACCACCCCCTCAAGATGGCGTGTCTACCATTCCACCACCTCGGCAAAAGAGAGAAAGCAGGGGTGGCAGGATTCGAACCCACGACCTGCGGTTTTGGAGACCGCTGCTCT
>DFBE01000039.1:25389-85995 GCA_002367275.1 Dehalococcoidia bacterium UBA3088
GGTTTAGGAAACCGCTGCTCTATCCACCTGAGCTACAGGGGCCTGGAGATAGGGGGACTTGAACCCCCGACCTCTTGCATGCGAGGCAAGCGCTCTCCCGCTGAGCTATATCCCCTTTCACTATGACATAAGGCCGATATCCTGGCGATAGCGGCATCCCTCAAACTGAAGGCGGTTAACATTGGAGTACACCCGTTCTCTGGCTTCGGCCACATCTTTTCCCCTCCCTACCACCGTAAGCACCCTCCCCCCATTGGTTAACAGCCTCCCTTCCCTCTCCACTGTCCCCCCCTGGAACACCATAATATCTTCATCCAATCTATTCAGCCCGGTTATGGGAAGTCCAGGGGTGTAGCTTTGAGGATAACCCCCTGAAGCCATTACCACTCCCACACAGGCATCGCTATCCCACTCCGGGGTAACATTATCCAGCCTTCCTTGAACTGTAGCCAGCATAATATCTATCAGATCGTTTTTAAGGCGAGGGAGGATGACCTGGGTCTCGGGATCGCCAAAGCGAGCATTGAACTCCAGCACTTTTGGCCCGTCGGAAGTCACCATCAGCCCGGCATATAGGACTCCCCTGAATTCTCTTCCTTCCCTATTCATGGCCCTGACTACTGGTCTGAGTATATCCTCAGTTGCTCTATGAGCCTCAGCATCATCGAAAAAGCGGGGCGGGCTGTAGCTTCCCATACCCCCGGTGTTGGGGCCCTGATCCTGGTTATAGGCCCTTTTGTAATCACAGGCAGGCACCATGGGGAGAATATCATGGCCGTCGCTGAACGCCAGAAGGCTCACCTCTCTGCCCTCAAGACACTCCTCAATTATCACTTTTTTGCCTGCGTCGCCCAGCTTTCCTTCCTGCATAAGGCCTGAAACATAAATCAGGGCTTCATCCGAAGATGAAGCTATCATCACTCCTTTGCCCCCCGCTAGCCCATCAGCCTTGATTACCAGAGGTGGCTTTGTTTCCTGGATAAACCTCGCTGCATCAGTAAAATCGGTAAAGATAGTCCCCCTGGCTTGAGGGATAGCATATTTACTTAGCAGCATCTTACAGAAGGCCTTACTGGATTCAATGAGTGTCCCTTCCCTTGTGGGTCCAAATATAGACCGCCCCTTTTCCCGGAACGCATTCACCATCCCCAACACCAGTGGCCCTTCAGGGCCCACTACCGTGAGGTCAACTTTGTACTCTTGTGCTGCGGTCAGAAGAGAGCTGATATCGTGGGCAGAGATGGGAAGATTGTGAGCGACGGCTTTGGTTCCCCCATTTCCGGGAGCCGCGTACACTTCCTCCACTCTGGGGCTTTCACGAATTTTCCACGCCAGGGCATGTTCCCTTCCCCCGCTCCCCACGACCATCACTCTCATCTCTTTTTCTTCTTATGTTTTCGATTACTCTTGACCCCCTTAAGCTTTGGTCGGTGTGACATCGTTTTACCTCCTAAAGGCCGGGCTCGATACGCTCGATAGCTTGAAACAGCTCCACGACCTGTCTTTTCTTCTGATTATAGATACTCCTTAAACATTCCTTGGCCTCCTTCCCTTCCACAGAGTCAATGTATTCCTCATACTGGTTTAAGGCCATAAGTTCATCTATCAATGCCTCCCGAAGTGTGGTCACATCCATTTAGCTACCTCCTTTCTTATTCCCACTCTATGGTGGCGGGTGGTTTGGGGGAAATGTCATAAACTACCCGACTTACCCCCGGAACTTCATTCACAATGCGGGCGGAAATGCGGGAGAGGAGGTCATAGGGGAGTCTGACCCAGTCAGCAGTCATAGCATCCTTACTCTCCACTGCCCGGAGGGCTACCAGATAACCATAGGTTCGGGCATCCCCCACCACCCCTACGCTCCTTACATCAGTGAGCACAGCAAAACACTGCCATATTTCGTGGTATAGCTTAGCTTTCTTGATCTCATTCATCACCACCCAATCTGCCATTCTCAAGATCTCCAGCTTTTCTGGGGTCACCTCCCCGATGATACGTATGGCTAAACCTGGGCCGGGGAAGGGTTGGCGCCACACCGCTTCAGGAGGTAGTCCCAAGGCCAGGCCTATCTCCCTCACCTCATCCTTAAACAGGAAGCGGAGAGGTTCGATGAGCTTAAGCCCCATCTTCTCCGGCAACCCTCCCACATTGTGATGGCTTTTTATCCGTTGAGCCGACCCTACTGCACTTTCGATAACATCAGGGTATAGCGTTCCCTGGGCCAGAAAATCAACCCGGCCAATTTCTGTGGCCTCCTCCTCAAAGACACGAATGAACTCCTCCCCGATGACCTTACGCTTGAGCTCAGGGTCGGTAACCCCTTTAAGTCGATTAAGAAATCTCTGCGTAGCATCAGCATAGGTTACATCTATCCCGATCTTTTTAAATGCCGCCAGTTCCCTCTCTGATTCCTCACGGCGGAGTAGCCCATTGTTGACGAATATACACTTGAGCTGCTCTCCCACTGCCTTATGCACCAAAGTGGCGGTCACTGTGGAGTCAACTCCCCCCGAAGTGGCACAGATAACATTCCCCTCCCCTACTTTTTGCTTTATCTCACGCATGCTCTGGGAAATGATGCTACTTACTGTCCAGTTTCCCTCACATCCGCAAATGCGATACAGGAAGTTTTGCAATATCTCCTTCCCCCGGGGAGTATGGCTCACCTCAGGATGGAATTGTATTCCGAATATTCTCCTGTCCTCCCCTATGGCAGCCATAGGGCAATTTTCCGTAGACCCCAAAATCTCAAATCCGGGGGGTAGGTCTACCACCTGATCACCATGGCTCATCCATACTTCAAATGAAGGTGGAAGGTTCCAGAATAGAGGAGATTTCGACCTCTGATGCAGAATGGAGGGACCATATTCCTGCCTTTCGGTTTGCCTTACCTTTCCCCCCTGCTGATAAACGATGGCCTGCATCCCATAGCATATCCCCAGTATGGGTAAGTTTTTATCATATATAGAAGAAGAAGGCATGATCGCCCCCGCGTCATAAACATTTCCCGGACCCCCGGAGAATATTAATCCTCGGGGGCTGAGCTCAGCTACTTGCTCCCAGGGAACATCCGGGGAAAAGACCTCACAATACACCTTAAGCTCTCTCACTCTTCGAGCAATGAGGAGGCTGTATTGACTGCCAAAGTCGATAACTGCTACTGCATCAACCCTGGCTATTTCTGCTTCCTTTGGTTCAGTCAGGGGTAAATGGGACTCCATCGTTTTGCCTTTAGAATAATTATAACCTTCTCCCTACTCCTTGAAAACATGGTTTGGATGCTACCCTTACCAATCTCTTGCCAAGCAGGCAGTGGCTATGTGATACTTTGGATTGCATCCTCAGAGTCGAATGAAGTCGCCTCTCAGGTTGTGGAAAATGACGGATAAGGAATTTGTACCCTACGTGCCGGCGGAGAAAACTTTGCCCGAATTTACATTGAAGGCGATTCTCATAGGGGCGATGCTAACCATAATCTTTGGAGCTGCCAACTGCTATCTTGGACTATATGCAGGAATGACTGTTTGTGCGAGCATTCCTGCTGCGGTCATATCTATGGGGATACTCAAAGGAGTTCTAAAAAAAGGAACAATATTAGAAAACAACATGGCTCAGACCATTGGATCTGCCGGAGAATCCCTGGCCGCGGGCATAATATTCACCATCCCGGCTTTAGTTATCGTAGGCGCCTGGGAAGAATTTCCTTATTGGCCGATTTTCTTCGTCACTCTACTGGGTGGCTTACTGGGTGTGTCGTTTATGATACCGCTCAGGCAAGCTTTTATTGTTGAGGAAGAGGAGCTGGTATATCCCGAAGGTCTTGCTTGCGATAAAGTCCTGGAAGTTGGGGATAAGGGAGGGGTTGGGGTAATATACGTTTTTTTAGCTTTAGCCGTAGGTGCTCTATTTAAGTTCTTCACCACTGGGGCTCGATTGGTTAAGCAGACTGTAGAGGGATCAGTTGTGGCCGGAAAAAGCACCCTTTACTTTGGCGGTGATATGTCAGTTGCCCTCCTGGGGGTTGGTTATATAGTTGGTTTTAACATTGGGTCATTGATTTTTATAGGGGGTGTGATCGCCTGGCTGGTTGCCATACCCATTTATTCCGGTTTACACGTGACTTCGCTTACGGGTATGGCACCTTTAGATATAGCCTGGCACTTATGGGAATCTCAAATAAGATATATGGGTGTAGGAGCTATGCTGGTAGGAGGCATCTGGTCTATAATAAGTGCCCGTCATGGGATACTCTCTGGATTCAATAAGGCGGTGGCCGGGTTTAAGCGTGCCCAAGCAACGGTCAGCATAAAAAGGACGGAGATGGATCTACCCATGAACAAGGTGTTGCTCGCAGTTATTCCAGTTGCTATGGCTATTTTCGGACTATACTACTTCGTAATTGGCTCATTAGCTATAAGTTTTGTGGCCACCATCGCCATGATTATAGCCGGATTCTTTTTCGTGGCTGTATCCAGTTACATAGTTGGCCTGGTAGGGAGTTCAAACAACCCGGTATCTGGAATGACCATTTGTACTGTGCTTTTTGCTTCGGGATTGCTTTTAGCTTGTGGCATGACGGGTTTACCTGGGCTTGTGGCAGCTATGATGGTCGCAGCAGTGGTGTGCATAGCATCTTGTTCAGCCGGGGATATGTCTCAAGACCTGAAGACTGGATACCTGGTGGGAGCTACGCCCAGAAAACAGCAGTTGGGACAGGTGATGGGAGTTCTGTTTCCTTGTTTTATTATGGCTCCCATACTCACTTTACTTCTTAAAGGCTATGGATTTATGGGTGCTCAAGGTGAGATAGTGGGAGGTCCGGCGGGCCAAACTGTGGGTGAGGCATTGAAAGCACCTCAGGCGAGTTTATTCGCCGCTCTTACGGACATGATGTTTACCGGCCAGAGGCTACCCTGGGATATGTTTTTAACCGGCGCTATCATTGCTAGCTTGATAATAGTGGCCGACCAGGTGTTAAAGAATAAGAAATCCTCGTTCAGGATGCATGTTATGCCTGTGGCAGTTGGTATCTACCTTCCTCTATCGTTAGCCGTGCCAATTTTTGCCGGAGGTATACTCAACTCCGTTGTAAGAAGAATTACCCGAAGGAGAGCTGTCGAGGACGAAGAAGAGGCAAATCACCGGGGAATATTGGTAAGCTCCGGTTTAATAGCCGGAGAAGCTATGATGGGCATCTTGCTGGCTGGCGTCATAGTGGCAGGTGTTTCTCTGCCCACCATTATTGACAGTAACATCGTTTCCCTTCTCATATTTGTCTTAATGATAGCTTTCCTAATCCACATAGCTTTAAGAGGGAAGAAAGCCTGAACATCGCCTTTGAAAAATGAACAGGAACTTACTGGAGATGATACCAAAAAGAGGGGAATACAAGTGGGAGCTAGAAAGTAATAACATACTTATAGCCATGCCCAGGTTAAGAAGCTCAATTGGTAAAAAGTTCATTAAATTAGCTGGCAAGAGTCCTACCTATAAGCTAAAGCTAGACCAATTTTGCTCCTTCTTCTGGCTGGAGTGTGATGGCATGAAAACTGTAAACGAGATAGGAAAAGCACTAAGAAATCAATTCGGTGAGGAGGCGGAGCCGCTCTATCAGCGCCTTCCACAGCTTTTGAAAGTAATGGAGAGGAATAAACTGATAAGGTTTGAATCTGACTAAGGGTGATGATGTGATTTGAGCTTGCTTACGGCGATGGCAGCAACCAGTACCAGTAAGGCCATACCCCAACCCCCCAGAAGCAAGAACTTCAGAGGATAATCTCCATAGGCCACCTCAACCTCATCTATGAAGTACCTTATGAGGGAGTAACCCAATACTACCGGGGTAACAAACTTGATCATGACATCCCACCATAGACCTGTCTTGATGTCCGATATGGGATTTATAAACTTCTTGAAGCGTTTGGTGCCGAAGAACCAACCAATCAGGAGGACTTCCACCAGGCCGGCGGCGGCCAGCCCGAAGTTGTTTATGAAGTGGTCGACAATATCTAACCAGTATATCCCACCGTTGGTGGAGTATAAAAGCCCCATGGCGAGAGCGATAATGCTTACCATCCCGGTTGCTCTCCTTCGGGTGAGTCCCCACTTATCCATGAAGGCAGCGGTGTTTACCTCTATCAAGGAAAAGGCAGAGTCAATGGCTAAGGTGAGGAGAGCAAGAAAGAAAACCACTCCAAATAGCGTGGAGAGAGTAGGGAGAAGTTCAATGGCGGTGGGGATGGTGATGAAGGCCAATCCGATACCTGAACTGACCACATCTGGTACGGCCGCCCCGGTGGTATGCGCCATGTAGCCCAGGATGCTGAATATGGTAAGTCCACACAAAAAACTGATGCCACAATCAGCCAGGCTGACAATGAAGGCATTACCCGTGACGTCAGAGTTTCGGGGTTTATGACTGGCATAGACTATCATTACCCCCATGGCTAGAGATAAGCTGAAGAATACCTGAGAGTAGGCCTGCACCCAAACTTGAGAGCGGGTCAGGGCACTGAAATCGGGGGTAAGGTAAAACTCCAGGCCATCCATGGCCCCTGGCAAGGTAAGCCCCCTCACCATCAATATGGTTATGAGGATGATAGGAAGGGGAACAGTCCACAACACTACCTTGCTTATACGCTCAGGACCGCGATAAATTATTAAGCCCATGATGATGCAGGAGAGGATGAGCCCAGCTAGGAGGGGCCATACCAGGCCACCCACATCTCCCGGACCCTCGCTCACCCTGAGTACATCATGGTAGAAGAATCCTTGAGCATCCTTCCCCCAGCCTAAGCTAAATGAGTGGTAAAGATAGTTCCAGCACCAGGCCATGATTACGGTGTAATAGCCCACAATGATGAGGGCTATCCAGGTTGGCCACCACCCTACCCATTCCCACCTTTTGCCTACACCACGCCAGGAAAATGGAGCTGAACTTTGCATCATCTGTCCCAGGCCGATCTCCAGCATCATAAGGGGAATGCCGCAGGTGAGTAGAGCCACAAAGTAGGGAATGAGAAAGGCACCTCCGCCATTGGAGTAACATACATAGGGGAAGCGCCATAGATTTCCCAGGCCCACTGCTGACCCGACGGCGGCAAACACAAAGGCAGGGCGATTAAGCCATCTCTCTCTCACCGCTAAGCTTTAAGATGGCAAGTATCGTTTATGAGCATTACCCTCAATCTTTCCCCCCTTACCTCCACGAGGTTTACAGCACAGGTGTACTGCTCTATCTGCCAGAAATGGGAGTTATCTATGCCCAAGATACCCAGGATGAGGACCTTGCACACCATTTTGTGGGAGACAAGAACGATCGTTTCCTCTTCGTGCTGGAAAAGAAGGCCTCTCAGCGCCTCCATGACCCTTTCTCTTACCTTGTCCAGACTTTCCCCCTGGGGGAAGGTAACCTCATGGGGGTTTTGAAACCACCTTTGGTAAAGCTCAGGGTAAAGGCTAACTGCCTCCTCATGGGAAAGCCCCTGCCATTGGCCGAAGTCAAGGTCAATAAGACCTTCCAGGGGCTTGACCTTGAGCTTAAATGGAGAGGTCAGAATCTCTGCCGTCCTTAAGGCTCGCTTTAAGGGGCTGGAATAGATTGCCTTTACCGGCCAGGAAGCTACCCTTTTTGCCGTAAGCTCAGCCTGCCTTATCCCCACATCATCCAGGTCGATATCTGCCCGACCCCGGAACTTTTCCCCTGCTTGCTCATTCCACCGGGTTTGCCCATGCCTTATCAGTAAGATCACTTTCTTGCTCAATTATCCGTCTTTGAGAGACAAAGTATCAAGTAAGCTCGACCCTTATATTCTGCCCTGCCCCTTCATTCGGTTTGGGAAAGGGCTCCAGCATCTTGGGGTGTGTACTTGGTTGGTATCCACAGGCCGATTTGTCCTGGACATTGATAACGATCAAGACGGTACTCTCTAAGCATAGAGTATGATTACCCACTCCTCTCTATTTTACTTCAACCAAAATATTTTAAACGAAGTCTTCTATCTGGCCCTTCTGTCTGTGGTATACTTGTCCATATTGGGTAGCCTCTTCTGCTTAGAATTTAGGAGTTATCTCTCTTTCCTATTCTGCAAGAGTTGTCGCTCATCGGGGTCTATAGAAACTTCACCCACTTCCTCATTCTATCTCCACTATGGACTGTGTATCATGACATCGCTACTGTACAAGTACACTGGCATTGACACTGTAAAAAGAGCTGGAGGATGGTTGTTGTTATTGGGGGTGCTAACGGCGAGCACCTGTTGCGGGTGAATCCGGGTCACTTCCACCTGGGGGGTAAATATATGGCGACCCCTCTGCCCATGATGGTGGGGGGGAGTGGGGTTAACTATGCCTGTCGTCTCTTAGCCATGGGTATTCCAGTGTTTCCCATTCTGCCATTGGCCAATGATGATGTAGGGCAAATGGTAACCATCATGCTGGGAGCTGCGGCGAATGTGGGTAGCAGCGTTCTTGGCCTTGAGGATCTGTATATGAGGGGCAATAATTTAACTACCCCGTTTACCACTATCTTGGTCGTGGGTTCAGAGCGCACCATAATTAATGAATTTTCGACGAGCATCATTCAAGCCTTCTCTGAGCATTGGGAAAGGTGTCTTCATCATTTCCAGCGTACCAAGATGGCAGATGTGGTCATTATTGGCCACCTCCATGCCGATCGGTGCGACCCTCCTGGGCAGAGTGGGGGCATTTCAGAGAATATTATTTGCAGATTCCGTGCTCAGGGAGACAGCATATTCGTGAATTTCGGTGTCTCCCAGTACCGACTGGGGACCAACCGTTGGAGACATCTTTTGGACAAGGTAGAGTATTTTCAGCTTAACATCGATGAGATGAGGGAATTTGTAAGTGATGCCGGACTGGAAAGCATGGAGGACATACTGGCTTGGTTCAGGGATAAGTGCACTGTAGCCATCACCATGGAGAGGATGGGTGCTGTTGCCCGCCTAAAAGGCTCAGATTCAGTGATACTGCTCTGGCCCTACGACCTGGGATTCGATGATATCCGAGACACAACCGGAGTAGGAGATGCATTCATGGCCGGTGTGGTGGCTCAAGCTCGGGAAACTCCCCTGGATAACGATGACGCCCTGTGCCGGGTTCTGGAGAATGGAAGGCTCTGGGGAGCGTATGCCTGCACCACCCTGGGGGGAGCCAATGAATGCCCTACCCCCCCAGAATTGGATGATTTCAGAAGTAGACATCGTCTACTTCTGGAGACTGAGTGTCGATCCCTGGATGAGGCTAAGCCTATGCTTCGGATCTTGGACCGCATCTTTCCCCAAACGGGAGCCTGATACAATCCTATGACAAAATCGCCTGGCCTTGTTAACACTCTGTTAACATTACTATGATATAATGATTTACAGTAAAGTGAGGTTTGATCTTCATGTACATGCCAAGCTATCGAAACCCATCCCTTTCAGCATAGGCGATCTCGATCTCATGCTGGACCAGGCCCGAAGGAGAGGACTGGATGGCCTGGCCCTTACTGAGCATATCCACGCCCCTGAGTACTGGGAGATATATCAATCGCTCAGGAAGCGCTTTCCCTACCGAAAAGGGGTTTTCTACTTAAACCCCCGCCTCTATCTTTTGAATGGGGCGGAAATTACTCTAAAGGATGGAGGCGACATCATCGCCCTGGGAGAGATGGAGGTACTAAGCTTCCTGGATAGAACGTTAGGCCTAAGCCAGGGCTATCACCCCTCACTTCGTGAACTTTTGGATAAAAGCCCCCAGGATCTTTTGCTCACTGGAGCCCATCCCTTCCGGCCCAACGGTGGGTTGATGAAGTATGCCCCCCGGGAACTCAAGCGTCTTTGTGCCCTGGAAATCAACGGCAGAGATTTTGGGCTGGAGGATCAAGTACGAAGAGCAGCCGGTGAGTTGGGGCTGCCCCTGGTGGGGGGAAGCGATGCTCATTTCTGGCCCCAGTTGGGAATCAGATCTACCCTTTTACCTCTCAGTAAGGTGGCTCTATCCGAGATCAAACATCTACTTCAGGAGGGAAAGGTGGAAGTAGAGTCCAGTGATGATGGTCCCCTGATGGTGGAGATATGCGCCCGGTATAAGCAAAAAGTGAAGGAAGCCCATGGGTTGACAAGGGCACCTGTAAGTCCGTAAGATTGCTATAAAAGAAAGGAGGTATCTTATGTCTGACAAAGAGGAGTTTGAGTATTCGGAGAAGACGAGTTCAGAGGAGGCCGGTGATTACCTGATGGAGTTGGGTAGGGGGATTCGCGACCACTCTCTGAAGCTTCAGGGCAAGGGGAAAGCCATAACCCTTTTACCCGAAGATGTGGTTAAGTTAGAGGTCAAAGCAGAGCGCAGGGAAGGCAAAGGGGAGTTGGAGATAGAAATATCCTGGAAAGAAAAGTATGTTATCTCTGCCGAGAAGCTAAAGGTCAGTTCAGCAGAAGCAGAAGAATCCAGCTCTCCATAGTAATGTGTGGTTGAAGAAGGCTTACAGAACATTCGTCGTGACCTCATAAGGATGGGCCGCCTGGGGTCCAGGCAATTGCGGGGTGCTTTGCGCGCTTTTGAAAAGCTGGATCTGATAGAGAGCGAGAAGATCATTGAGGGTGATGATGTGTTTGATGCTCTCAATCTTTCCATAGAAGAGAAGTCTTATGGGCTTGCCGGTAGAGAGTTTGAGGAAGAGGAGAAAAGGTTTCTCCGCTCTGCTGTCAAGGTAAGCTCAAACCTGGAGCGTGTCGGTGATGCGGCTTGTCATATTGCCCGCCGGGTAAGTATAGCTTACTGGGAAAAGGCAGAGTTTATCCCTTTTAACCTAGGAGAGATGGAATCCATCGCCCTGGCGGCCATAAAGGAATCTCTGGATGCTTACCTGCAAAAGGACCTCCAGCTTACCGAGAGGGCCTGCCTGCGTGAGCCACAGTTAGATGCCATCTACCAGGAGAAGCTCACCGGGCTTCGTCAGAAGATGAAAGAAGACCCTCAACACATCACTTGCCTTTTGTACTGGTATACGGTGATGAAGTATCTGGAGAAGATATGCGACCACACCCTTAACATTGGGGAGCAGGCTATATTCCTCATAACCGGAAGGAGGCTGAAATTCTCTCAGTATCAGCAACTGGATCGTCTGGTATCTCCGGAGACTTCCCTTAAGTATAGCTTCTATCCCTACTACGACGGCATAAGTGGGGCGGTGGTAGCCCGAATGGACGATGGCCAGGGAATGGTATTGTACAAGGAGGGGAATAAGAAAAAGATTGCTGCTGAGGCAGATAAGCTTTTGGAGTGGCAAAAGGTATCCCCTTCTCTTACCCCCAGGGTGATCACCACTACCATTCAGGGGGATAGGGAGACTCTGCTGCGAGAGTTTGTGGCGGGGGATCTCCTCTCTGATCTTTACTTATCGGATGGGAATATCCAGGAAAAAGAGGAAGCCACCCGGATCCTCTTCACGGTAGTGGTCGAACTCTGGGGATTGACCCTGAAAGAGGAAAAGCCGGTCATAGATTACGTCGATCAGATTCGCTCCCGACTGGGAGAGGTGTATGCCATGCACCCTTACTTAGAATACTTAGCTGGTGAAGAAGGCCTGGACATTCTCCTTGATGCTGCTAAGGAGCGTGAGACTTCTCTTTCCCCCTCATTTTCAGTGTGGCTCCATGGTGATTTCAACATTAACAATGTTGTGTGCCATAAAGGGCAGGTGAGGTTTATCGATGTCCATCGCTCTCATTATGGTGACTATCTCACCGATGCAGGGGTGTTTATGGTGTCCACCGTTCGCCAGCCTCATCTGAGAGATAAGGTGTGTCAGGATATGGAGAGGGTGAGGAGCATGGTGATGGATGCCATAGGGAGCTTTGCTCGAGCCAGAAAAGATGAAAATTTCTCCTCGCGGCTCAACTTGAGTCTGGCTCGTTCTTACATCACCTCCTCTCGAGTGGTGGTAGATGAACCTCACGCCCGATGGCTATTTGAACAGGGTGTAAATCTACTTAAATGGGGGGTAAGCTCATGAAGATATGGGTAGCCGGAATGCCTGGCGGCTGGTCCAGTAAGAGAATGACCTCTACTTTGAGTAAACTGAAGATAGAAAGCTTTCTTTTTCCTCTCTCTGAATGTACTCTCAACCTCAAAACTGGCATTGTCTCCTGGGAAGGGGAAGACTTATCCGGGCTTGATGGTATAGTGGTGCGAAAACTGGGGGATTCTGTAGATCTCCTCACCCCTTTTCGAGTGAACCTGCTCCATCAGCTATCCTCCCGGGGAGTGAGAGTGTTTAGCTCTCCCCAGGCCATCGAGGAGGCCAACGACCGCTACCGCATGAGCCTTAAGCTGTCCCAGGCGGGAGTCCCCATCCCTGAGACAGTGGTCACAGAATCAGTAGATGAGGCTGCCCGTGTGGTAGAGCGGTGGGAAAAAGCAGTGCTCAAGCCCTTATTTACCTCCAAGGGAAGAGGTATGCTCCTGCTGGACAGCGAAGAAGCCTATAGGTTGACCCTTAAACATTGGCAAGATGAACAAAAGTTTCCCTTCTACCTACAAAGGTATATTCCCGCCCGATATGATATCGGGGTAGCTTTGCTGGGAAAGCAGATACTGGGGGCTTACCAGAGGGTAGCTCCCGACCATGATGCCTGGCAGACCACCATAAGGTCGGGGGGACACTATGAACCCTTCTCACCCAACTCAGAGGTGGCCGAGCTTGCCCGCAGGGCGGCTGATCCGTTCGGGCTGGACTTTACCGTGGTAGACATAGTTCCCTGTGGTGAAGAATACCTGGTATACGAAGTCAGCGCCTTTGGAGGATTCTCCGGGCTGTGGGCTTGCGGGATAGATGCTGCCTCCATTTATGCCAACTACATCCTGGTCCACCTTTCCATCCCTAGGGAAAGCCTTGCTCGAGCTTGAAGAAATCCTGGACCGGTACCATCCTCAGGCTGAAATGCATGTTCAGCTTTTGGACATAGCCTTCACCATCCAGACCAATAGTAGAGAACTAATCCTGAGGCTTAAGGATTACTTTTCCCTATGGGTGAGGGAGGGTGGGGAAGACAAAGGACACATCATTCATGCCTTCGAAGGTCAGGGTGTGATTGATCAGGGAAGGCTTATTGATCTTCCTCGCTCGAGAGGAAGGTCGGTGAAGGAGGCCTACTACGATACTCCTGATGGGAGGGTGGCCCTGAAGAAAAGAACCGGATTGGTTATCTATGTTAAGGGGAGGGAGCGTTATGTGGTGGGAGAGCTCATAAAAAACCTGAACCAGGTGATAAATCTGGTGAATGAGGTGTATATGGAGGATTTCATGAACCGGGGTTATATCCTCCTTCATGCCTCGGGGGTGGTGGGGAGCGATGGAGGGGGAGTGATTATTTCCTCTCCATCAGGAGTAGGGAAAAGCACGATGGCTCTGGCTCTACTGGAGAGAGGATTCAGGTTCTTAAGTAACGATAGAGTGCTGATTGATGCGAAGGGAGATAGTGTGGATATGGTGGGGGTTCCCAAAAAACCCCGGGTCAACCCGGGGACCATACTGGCCCTTTCCAGCCTACATTACCTGCTATCCCCCCAAGAACTCAAGTTCTACTCTTCCCTGGATGAGGAGGAATTGTGGTATCTGGAGCATAAGTTCGATGTGGATGTAGATGGTATCTACGGCCCAGGTACCTTCGTGCTGCGAGGAAGGCTAGAGGCACTCTATCTACTGAATTGGAGCCGGTGGGAAGAAAAAGTAAGGGTAGAGCCTCTCGTGCCTTCAGAAGGTCTATCTCTCCTTCGGCCCCAAGTTTTAAGCTCTAACCTGTACCGAAGGGAGATCAAGAGCCCCCAGGAAGTAGAATCGGAGCTTAGTCGGTTATGTGAGCGGGTGAGAATGTATCGTGTCGAAGGTGGAGTGGATGCAGAAGAGCTTTCCCAGGTTATAGCCCAAAGGCGGGGGTAGCCGAAAGCAAAATGTAAGCCCGCTGTCTTAGGTGAGGAGGTCGAGGAGCCCTGTCCCCAGATAGACTTCCAGGAAGCTACGGGGCAACCTTCCGGCAAAGGTCAAAAGCAAGAACTTAACTACTGAGAAGCGGGTACTTCCGAAGGCGATGGCCATGAAGTCGAACACACCCAGGGGGAAAAAGGCTAGTGCTGGTATGGTGAGCAGTCCATAGCGTTTGATCCAATCTTCAACCTGCCTGAGGATGGGGGAGTCATCCCTCGCGCCCATTATCCTTCGACCCCCGTATCCGGCAGCGTAGCCCGTAATCTCCCCCAGTGACCCACCAATGCTGGCGGCTATAGGAACCAGCCATTTAAGGTCAGCAGTCTGGGCAATGCTTAGGGTTATGGCCAGCCCAACCGGACCGGAGAAGGGGATCACTATGACCGTGGAACTACACAGAAGGCATACCAGGAAGGCTCCCTGGTAACCATACTTGGTGAGTTCATCGGGCAGGGTGGAGGAAAGTAAATAGGCCATCCCCCCCGATATGGCCAACACCACAACGACTAATATCACGAACTCACGCCTTCTCTCCTTTATGAGCCGGGTGAACTCTTGCCAGAGCTGGGCGATAAAATTCTGCATCCCGTTTATAGTGCCGAAGCTAGATATGCTTTAAGTCCCATGTCTTGAGCCTTACGAAAGGCCAGGTTGGCCGCACGCTCATCTCTGAATATGGCAAAGAGGGCGGGGCCACTTCCACAGGGATAGACGGGAGGAAACCCTAAGTCCCCAAGCTTCCCTACGTACTCCTCTATCCCTGGGTAGAGGGTGGGCAAAAGATGGTGGAACACATTATAGGGAGTTACATCCTGTCCTCGGAAAATCTTAGCCACCTCTCTTTGGACAATGTTCCCTCCCGTAAAGTCTGAATCCTTAAGAGCGGCGTATGCCCTCTGGGTCTTCCCCTCCTCCGCCATCTTCGGAGGGAGGAATATCACCGTCCAAAGGCTCTGAGCTTTGGGCAGGGGGATAACTTTCTCTCCCCGGCCTTCAACTCGGGCCAGCCCACCGTAGATAAAAAAGGGAGCATCGGAGGAGACGGTAGAGGCAACTCCGGCCAGGTCGGAAAGGCTTAAACCTAAGTGGAAGCCTTCATTCAGTAGGTGCAGTAGGGCAGCCACGTCTGATGAACCACCCCCCAGCCCTGAGCTCAGGGGGATGTTCTTCTGGAGCCTCACGGAAACTGGCTCAAGGGCTTTCCCGAGCTTTCGCTCAAGGGCTTCCCTGGCCTTCAACATCGAATTCCCCGGTGATAGAAGTTCAGGGATATTGGAGGTCGAGTTTATTCTCTCTCCCACTTTGATCCTGATCACATCGTAAAGGTCGATGGTCTGGTTGATGGCTGATATCTGGTGATACCCCTGACCATATTCTCCCAGTACTTCGAGTACCAGGTTGATTTTAGCGTAGGCCTTTGCCATCAGCATACTTAAGAGTGTAGTACAATCTCAGCCAATCTTCGAGCGCAAGCTCTGAGGGCCGAAGATGAGGGGATATGTTGGCTCGATGAAGAATCTCCTGTGCTTCTTTCGCTGATAGGCCGAGCCCGTAGCTCAGGGAATTCTTAATCTGCTTACGGGGGGCAAAAAATGATGCCCTTACCTTAGCCAGGAAGTCCTCCCTCTCCAGGAGTGGAACCTTGGGTGAAGCCAAAAGGTCTAGCCGCAGTATGGCCGATTCTACCTTGGGTGGAGGGAGAAAGTCTTTTCTGCCTACATAGCCCACGATGCATGCTTTAGCATAAAGCTCTATCTCTAAAGAAAGAGGGGTTCTTCTCTCTACAATGGCGTTGGCCACTTCCTTTTGCACCATGACCACCATCATCTGAGGTGGTCTTTCGGACTTAAGAAAAAGGCGCAATATGGGTGAGGCTATGTAGTAGGGAAGATTTCCCACCACTTTGTATTCTCCATCCCCCAGGAGGCGGGTAAGGTCGACGGTTAAAATATCCGCTGCCACCACCTCTACCTGAGGGTAGGAAGACATGTTACGGGATAGAATGCGACAGAGCTTTTTATCCTGTTCTATAGCCAATACTCTCCCTGCAGTTTGGGCTAAGCTTTCTGTCAGTGTGCCCGTCCCCGCTCCTACCTCTACTACTACATCCTGGGATGAAAGTTCTGCTGCGGCAATTATCTTTTCTCTGACCACGCGGTCAACCAGAAAGTACTGTCCTCTTCTCTTTCTGGCCAGAAGGTGATGTGAGGAGAGAGCCTTCTCTGTCTCCTCCAAAACTCTCCTTAGGGCCGTGCACCCATTATCGACCCTCACCCTCAGGTTCTGTTCCTTTCCTCGACTCCAGCCAGGAAAGCCTGTATCACCCGGGGTCACCATTTACCGCTGCTCCCTTCCGGACCTGACGGAGTTCATAGCCTCCCGCCGCACAGGGCCCAACTATCAACATCGAGGTTTAAGGAAAAGCTACCCGGGGCAAAAAGCCTCAATAAGGAATTCCGCCCCGCTATAGCGGATTTCGGGTTCAGGGTACCGCTAGCTCCCCGCCTAGCACGACCCACGTAAATTATACCAGACATCTTATCCTCTCTACCACCTCGTCTACTACCTCGGAAGGGGTGGAAGTGCCGGAGGCTACACCCACCCGAAAGTTCGAGGAAGGGCCAAGTTTCGAAACTCCGGGTGCGTTCTCTATGAACTGAAATGCTTTTCCCGCATCCAAACATATCCGGGCCAGATTTTGGGTGTTGGCAGAATTCCTTCCTCCCACGATAACCATCAGCTCCACTTTCAGGATAAGATGAGCTACCTCTTCTTGACGTCTTATTACCTCCGGGCAGATGGTGTTTACCGCTTGCAATTCTTTTAAGGAAGGAGCTAAGGGAAGGCTTAAGACAAAGCTCCAAAACGTGTTTGGCCGCTGTGTTGTCTGGGAAAGGCAAGCGATATGGCTTGTGTGGGATAAGAAGTCCTTAGCCTCCGAAGCGCAGGATGTGGCAATACCGTGATCTCCGGCATTCCCTAAAATCCCCTGAACCTCAGCATGCTTTTTATCGCCAAAGATAATAACCCCGAAGTTTTGGTTGGCAAATTCGTGGGCAAGCTTCTGGGCTCTCCCTACGATGGGGCAGGTGGTATCCACTATCCGGAGGTTCCTCTTCTCTATTTGTTTATAGACCTCGGGAGGTTCACCGTGGGCCCGAATGGCTACTGCCTTCCCCTGAACCTCAGATAAATTATCCTGCTTTACTATCCCCTTACCTTTTAGCCTCTTGGCTACTTCCGGGTTATGCACTGCGTCATGCAAGGTCTCAATGGGGGCCTCTTTCTCCAGTATACGAAGTGCCCTGGCTACACCGGTACAAAATCCGTAGGTCTTTACCCTCTCGACTTCTTTCACTTATCTAAAAGTTCGACAATTTTGGCCTTCAATTCCTCATTTAGACAGGGAGAGAATACCCCTAGAGCCCAGCCTGAGTGGAGCATTTGGGAAGCCACCTTCAAAGCATTTCTATCAATTCTGGAGCGGGATAGTTCCACATTTCATAGACAAACATTATATGGGGTTTACACTGAACGGAGACTATAAACTCCCGCCAACCCTAGAAGTTTTAGGTTTATTGCACCAACATGGTCAGCTCCATCTTCGTATCCGCACTTGATGCAATGAAATCTATCACCTCTACGGTTTCGTCTGTCCCAGTTGCCACAAAGGGGGCATCGCTGAGAGGTCTTCCAGGGGGATTTCCTTTGGAGCTGAACCCCGGACTCCCCACAATGTTGCTCCAACCATTTTGTGACCCTGGCATAAAGCCAATGAGACATCCGCCTATTATGCTCACGAGAGAACATCCCCCGTGTTCGAGACTTCACATTCTTCAAGTTCTCAATAGTAAGAGTCCTAATATTACTTAAATCAAGCTCTTTTAGTTCATGAAAAGCTCTTTGCTCAATTTGTTTGTGGGTGTGCTTCTCCCGTTTACTAAAGCTCTTGACATAGCTACTTATTCCTTCACCAACTACTTGCTCATTAGAGCAGACAGCCAGATTAACATAACCTAAATCTAGTCCTTCCACTTCACCTTCGATTTTTAGTTTTGGAGCCTCCTTCTCAAAGAAGAACTCTATGAATAGCTTACCCTTTTTAATGAACAATCATAAGCGACTTAGAAAGAGCAAAACCTTTATCAGTCCACTTGTTGCTAACCTTTGTTTTCTTAAACGGAAGATAGAAGGTGAAACCCAGAGGGGAGGTTGCCTTGCGCAGCAACAGGGCGATTGTAGTTTTAACCATTCAAATGAATTTTGCTCGCCAGCTATCCTCCAGAACCTGCTATCCAGGGTAGCGTTAAGTTCCTTGAAGTGAGGCATTGTTCTCTGCCTTTCAGACTTCTTTCTTTGGCTTTTAACTATCTCAAAGGCTTGTTTCGCAGCACATTGGATAAGTTAAGCAGTTAGGTTGAACCTTTGTTTAGCATCCTCAATGTATTCTCTCTCGAGATATTTGCCGTCAAACTTTTGCTCTGACCAAAGTCTAGCTATAAAATAGTTAACACAGTTCTGGTAGACCTCCAGAAAATGATGTACTTGCTCCAGTTTTCCTTTGTTCAAGGGGCTGACCATCCTAACCGACCTAATCACGTTTCAGCTCCTCTATAATCTTTTCAGTTTTTCTCTTACTTCTCCTAAGCCCATAGATTTGGGTACAGAATGATGTGATAATAGAGACAAAGTCTTGCATTAAATCCTGTTTACCATTTTCAGCTTCATTCACCACTTCTATATTCCTACCCGTCTTTTGAAGTAAAATCTTAATATAGTTAAAGCCAAAGCGAGTTAATCTATCTTTATGCTCAACAATTATGAGAGCATAATTCTCATCGTTAAGAAGGGCGTTGAGCTTTTTCCTGTTATCATTAACACCGCTTCCAACTTCTTTTATGACCTTCTTAATTCTATAACCTTTGGCTATGCAGTATTCCTTTAGCCTTTCTGCCTGGCTATCAAGGTTGTCTCTGTTCTCAGCACTGGAGACCCGGGCATATATACAAACCCCTTGCTCTCTGCCCGGGTTTTCGTTAACTATTATTGTCCCTGTAGGAAGCTGATAAGCGTCTAATCTTCCATCTTTCCAATAACGCCAAGCAGTACGATAACTTACTCCCAGTTTGCGGGCATAATCTGACAGTTTCACAAGCCAATTATATCATAAACTTCACCATCTGTCTATAAAAACAGCGAAGTTTTATGGTACGGAGGTCACATAAAATCCAGAATATAGCCTTGACTATGGGGCCTAAGGAACGGTAAAACCACATTTATCTCCCGCCAGCTTCAGGATTCGGCATACTACTTCAGAGGGGGTTATCCCTTCTGTATCGATGACATGAGCATCAGAGGCAGGACGAAGGGGGGAAACAGAGCGAGTTTTATCCATATTGTCGCGAGCCCTGATTGCTGCCAACGCTGTGGCCGGCTTTTCCCCCTTTTGAAGGAAGCGACGCCGTGCTCGCTCCTCGAGGCACGCCTCAAGGTATATCTTAAGCTCGGCCTGAGGAAAGACCACTGTCCCTATATCTCTCCCCACTACCACGGCGTTTTTCTCCACCAGCCTTCGTTGTTGAGGAAGAATGGCCTCCCGGAGCCTGCCCAGCTTTGAAATGTGAGGAACCAGCCTTTCCACCTCCGAAGTGAAAAGATCTGGGGAGTAAAACCTTTGGTTGTCCACGGAGATGCCGTCAGGAGATAGGAATTTAAACTGGGAGCTTTTGGCTAAAGAAGTAAGGGACTCCTCATCCTTTCCCTGGTGCAGAGAGATGTAGGCTAAGGTTCGGTAGATAATGCCTGTATCGATAAGTAAATAGTCCAACTTTTGGGCCAGTAGCTTACCCACGGTGGTCTTTCCTGAAGCTGAGGGGCCATCGATGGCGATGACCATTTAGACTATTATAGGTTTTCTTTTCTTCTCTGTCTAATCTGGCGTATAATTGTAGCATGAGAGTTGTCCTGTATACCGGTAAGGGGGGGGTGGGGAAGACCAGCATTGCCGCCAGTCATGCCCTTCGCTCAGCAGGTCAAGGGCTCAGGACGGTGATTCTATCCACTGACTCAGCGCACAGCCTCTCTGATTGTTTTGACCTTGGTTTAGGAAATGAACCTCGACTTATCGCCCCTAACTTATGGGGGCAAGAGCTAAACATATATCAAGAGATAGATAAGAGGTTCTACCAGGAGCGAAGATGGGGAGAGGCAGCGGACTATCTCCGTGAGCTTGCCCGGTGGTTGGGGATGGAGGAAGTCGTGGCCGAGGAGGTGATGGTTTTGCCCGGAGTGGAGGAAGTATCAAATTTACTCTACATTCGAAACTATACCGAGGGAGTGTATAAAGGAAACTATGATGTCATCGTTGTAGACTGTGCCCCTACCGGGGAAACGCTGAGGCTTCTTAGCCTTCCTGAAACCTTCCGCTGGTGGATGGAAAAGGTATACCCCTTCTTTAAGCGAGCAACCCTGTGGTCTAGACCTGTTCTCAAAAGCACATCTCATCTTCCTCTGCCCGGGGAGGCAAAAAGGTTTACGAAACTTCCCCTTCCTTCAGATGAAGTATTCCGGGTAGGAGAGGAGATATTCGAGGAGTTCAGGAGAGTAGCTAGCCTGCTTACCGACCCTCGGCTAACCTCGGTGAGGTTGGTTTTAACTCCGGAGAAGATGGTGATCGATGAATCACGAAGAACCTTCACTTACCTAAACCTGTATGGCTATCTGGTGGATGCCATTATCTTAAATCGTCTTATACCCCAGGAAGGGAGTGGTGAGTATTTCCGAAGGTGGAGGGAAAATCAGGAGGTTAATGTACAAAAAATAGGAGAATATTTCTCCCCTCTCCCTATCTTGAGTTCCCACCTGCTGCCTTGTGAAGTGGTGGGGAAGGAGATGATCGAGATGCTGGGAAGGGAAGTCTTTAGCGAGCTTGACCCTGACCAGTTCTTCTTTCAGCGGAAGACGCAAGAAATTTATAAGCTTGATGGTTATTACACCTTGAGCTTAACTCTTCCCCTGGTGGATAGAGGAAATCTCAGCCTGAAGCGAGATGGTGAGGAAATCATTGCCCAGGTGGGATGCATTCGGAGGAATATCCTTCTTCCGGCGTTCCTTTCTTCCCTGGAGATAGAGAATGCCCGACTTGATGGCGATAGGCTGGATATAAAATTTAAACGGAGGCAAAAATAAAATTTAGAAGGAGGTGATAAATGGGAGAGAAAGGCCGTGGTCAGAAGCCGCGCAAAGGTTTTTTGGGACATATGAGGGCGGCAAGAAAAGAGGTTGTGTCTGGTGTAAAGGAGGTTGTTACTGGTGGTGAGACGGAAGAAATAGTTTGCCATGGTTGTGAGGGGAAGGGTTGGATAGAAACCAAGGATGGTCAGGTTAAGACCTGTCCGGTATGTGGGGGCAGTGGAACGATAATAAAAGAATAAAGGGGGGAGATGGCAGAGGAAGAAAGGCCCTGGTTCAAGTTTGAGCGCCGTGAGGATGGAGGGTGGACTTTAGAACACAGGACACCAAAGTCGCTTTCTAGGTTTGAGGTCCATCTTCGAAGTTCAGGGAAGGAGTTTTTGCTGGCCTGGCGAGATCTTATTGACCACTGGGTTGAATCCTTAGAGGAAAAAGAGGAACAAGGGGAAAAAGAAATAACCGATATAGATATTGAAGGTGAGTAAATACAAGGAATTCTTATGCCCCAGGTGCAGGAATTATCCTCTTATATCCGTCCATGAATCGGAAGGTTTCTGCCCTTACTGTGGCAGAGCATTGGTGGAGGTAAAGCCGTATAGATGTTCTAAGGGCCATGTTATTTCTCGAAAAGAGCTTCTATCGGGGATTCAACCCTGGAAGGAATTGGTGCAAAGATACTCCTCAAAGTATACTGACCTATCTATGACTCCCGGGGAAATAAAATATTGCCATGAGTGCGGAGAGAATATCGGGAACTTGGTGGCCGAAATAAGAAAAGAATTTAACATACCGGCCAGAATAGAGATAAAACCTGGTGGATTACCCGGGGTTTTGACCAAACTTTTGAAAATAGAATGAAGGCCCGGACGCTCATGGTTCAGGGGACGGGGTCTTCAGTGGGCAAGAGCGCTATAGCCTGTGCCCTGTGTCGCATATTAACTCAGGATGGGTTTTACGTAGCTCCATTTAAATCCCAGAATATGGCGTTGAACTCCGGTGTGACCGCGGATGGGGGGGAGATGGGGAGGGCTCAGGTGGTCCAGGCCGAGGCAGCTTGCGTTGAGCCCGACGTTCGCATGAACCCCATACTTCTAAAGCCGGAGGCAGATGCCCAAAGCCAGGTAATAGTTCTGGGAAGGCCCTGGCGCGTGGTCAAGGCTAGAGAATATTACCTCTATACGGAGGAGCTATTGAAGGTAGTGAGAGAAGCGCTTAACTACCTTCTTTCCTCCTATGAAGTGGTAATCATAGAAGGGGCGGGAAGCCCGGCGGAGGTAAACCTGAGGTCTCACGAAATCGTCAATATGAGAATAGCCAGAATAGCCAACTCTCCTGTCATCTTGGTGGGGGACATCGATAAAGGAGGAGTATTTGCTCAGCTGGTGGGAACGCTTTCCCTCTTATCCAGGGAGGAGAGGAGGTATGTAAAGGGACTCCTCATCAATAAGTTCAGAGGGGATATCTCCCTGCTTACCCCGGGGATATCTATCCTGGAGGAGAGAACGAGGAAAAAAGTGCTGGGGGTTGTGCCTTATTTCCATAATATCCTCATTCCGGATGAAGATTCCATACGCTTGGGAGAGAGAAATGGCGGCGCTCTGGATATTGCTGTCATTCGCTTTCCCCACATATCTAACTCTACTGACTTCGACCCTCTTCTGAAAGAGAGGGGAGTAAGATTGAGGTATGTAAGTTTTCCTCAAGAATTTTTGTCTCCTGACCTTATCATTCTTCCCGGGAGTAAGAGCGTAGCCTTTGATCTGAAGTGGCTTTGGAAGGTGGGGCTGACTTCGCAGATAGTTCAAAGAGCCAATGCGGGTACCCCGGTGATAGGGATGTGTGGAGGATTTCAAATGCTGGGAAGAAGGATAAAGGACCCCCACGGTGTAGAATCCTCCGAGGAAGATATGCCGGGGTTAGGGCTTCTGGATACGATAAGCATATTTGAGCCTCAAAAGCTCACTTGCCAGGTAAGAGGTAGGGTATTTACCTCCCGGGGCCTGCTTTCCGGGATGGAGGATGTGGAGGTGGAAGGATATGAGATCCATATGGGAAGGACAGAGGGAGCTCTTCCTGCATTCAGAGTAGACAGAAAAGGGAATGGCGCTTCCCTGGATGGCGCGCTGAGTGAAGACGGATACATTTTGGGCACCTACATTCATGGCCTCTGGGATAGCCCTGACTTTCGCTTCCTTCTTCTACAAAACCTGGCCCGGAGAAAGGATTTACCTCCTCTAGTCCCAAGCCCGTCCTTCAACAAAGAAGAAGAATTTGATAAACTGGCTGACCTGGTGCGTCAAAGCATTGACCTTGAGACGCTGTATGATATATGCCATCTCAAAAGGAAATAGAAGGATATAAATTAGAGCTTCTGTATTCCAAAGAGAAGATCGAGGAAGCTGTCCAAAAAGTAGCCCAAAGGATATCTCACGACTATCAGGGAAAGCACCCCCTTTTTCTGGGCGTCCTCAGGGGGTGTTTTATATTTCTCTCCGATCTGGTGCGCTCTATAAAAGATGTGCCCCTGGAAGTGGATTTTGTCCAGGTTTCCCGGTATGTGGAAACTACCGGGGGCGATGTACAATGGGTGAAGACACCTCCTCCTTGCTCAGGCAAGGATGTGGTGGTGGTAGAGGACATTGTGGATGAAGGGCCTACCTTAAGCTTTGTTCTTCGCGACCTTCACTCCCAGCTTCCTGCCTCCCTCAAAGTTTGCACTCTACTTAATAAGCCCTCCCGGAGGAAGATTCCTATTTTCATAGATTACGGTGTGTTTGACATCCCCGACCTCTTCGTTGTAGGATATGGTCTCGATATTGAGGGTAGGTTTCGTGAGCTTCCGGAGATTTACTTTTTAAAGTGACAGACCACCGAGCGCTCGCCCGCTTAATAAAGGTGGCCAGAGGTGAGGAAGCAGACCTTTTGCTTCTGAATGCGCGGGTAATAAATGTCTTCACCTCCGAGGTTGAGGAAGGCAATGTAGCCATTTCAGAGGGGAGAGTGGCGGGGGTGGGGGATTACCATAGAGGAAAGGAGGTCATCGACCTTCAGGGGAGGTACCTTTCCCCTGGCTTTATCAACGGTCATGTTCACATAGAAAGCTCCCTGGTCTCCCTTACCGAGTATGCAAGAGCAGTAGTCCCCCATGGAACCTCGGCTGTGGTCTCCGACCTCCATGAGATAGCCAATGTATGCGGGATGAAGGGTATAAAGAGCATCCTTCGTGAAGCCTCCTCCCTTCCTTTAAGGCTTTACGTTATGCTCCCATCCTGCGTTCCATCTACGGATAGGGAAACCTCAGGATCTGAAGTCTCCCTGGATGATATTCGGCTCGCCCTGAAGTGGAAGGGGGTGAGGGGCTTGGGGGAAGTGATGAGCATCCCCCAGGTACTAAGTGGAGATGAGAAGACTTTACTTAAGATCTCGTCTTGCTCACAAATGATAGTCGATGGCCATGCCCCGCGCCTTTCCGGTAAGAAGCTTAATGCCTATATATCAGCCGGCATATCCTCCGACCATGAATCAGTGACCTTAGAAGAGGCTCAAGAGAAGCTTGGGAAAGGTATGCGGGTAATGATACGGGAGGGATCAGCCGCCCAAAACCTTTCTTCTCTTCTCCCCCTGGTGGAGGATGACAATTACCATCGCTTCCTTCTGGTAACTGACGACGTGAGCCCTTCCGACCTTATGAAAGGAGAGATGGACAATGTGGTGAGGAAGGCAGTGGAGCGGGGATTAAATCCCCTCCGGGCTATTCAGCTTTCGACCATCAACCCTGCTTCCTATTTTGGACTTCGCACGTCGGGAGCTATAGCCCCTGGATACCGAGCTGACCTGGTGGCTTTCTTCGACCTTACCCATATAAAGCCGGATATGGTGTTTTTTGAGGGTAAGCTTACGGCAAAGGATGGAATGCCTCTTTTTTCTCCCCTGCCCCCTGAACATGAAGAACTTCAAAGTACGGTGAACATCAAGCCCTTTACCCTGGATGATCTTAAGATGCCCGAGGAAGGCAAATATTTGCCCATAATTAAGGTTTTTCCCCGTGAGATCCTGACCCAGAAATGTTATGAAGAGCTTAAGGTTTCACAAGGGTGTATCGTCCCTGATGTGGAGAGAGACATTCTTAAGGCAGTGGTGGTAGAAAGGCATAAAGGAAGTGGAAACATGGGTAAGGGCATGGTGAAGGGATTTGGGCTTAGAAAAGGGGCTATGGCCTCCTCTTTTTCTCATGATGCCCACAACGTGGTGGCGGTAGGCACAAACGACCATGATGTTAACCAAGCCATACTGGAGATAGAGAAAAATCAGGGGGGGATGATTTTATGCTCAGACGGCCGGATATTAAGCTTTCTCCCTCTTCCCCTGGCCGGGCTTCTTTCAGATCAGAAGGTAGGGGAGGTGGCAAAATGCATGTCCCATTTGGAGGAGATGGCTCATGATTTAGGGTGTCGCCTTCCCTCCCCCTTTGCCACCCTCTCCTTTCTGGCCCTTCCCGTTGTTCCTGAGGTCAGGTTGACCGACCGGGGGATTGTGGAAGTAGACTGATGAAAGGTAAAAAAAGAGTAGTGGTCACCGGAATGGGGGCAGTGAGCCCCCTGGGGTTAGATGTCTCCACCACCTGGAAAGAGCTGATAAAAGGGGGGTCGGGGGCGGACTATATTACCCTTTTTGACCCCCGGGAGCTCCCTACCCGGTTTGCCGCCGAAGTGAAGGGCTTTGACCCCATTCAATACTTTGGACGAAAGAAAGCCCGCCAGGTGGACCGATTTGCCCAGTTAGCTTTGGTTTCTGCTCAGGAGGCGGTGAAAAGCTCTCATCTTACGATAGACAATACCAACCGGGATGACATAGGGGTGGTAGTAGGCAGCGGAATGGGAGGTCTCTCCACTCTTTGTGAACAGCATACTGTCCTCACGCAAAAGGGAGCGGGAAGGGTAAGCCCCTTCCTTATTCCCATGTCCATAGTGGACATGGCTTCAGGGGAGATAGCTATCCGTTTTGGGATAGGAGGGACTAACTTCGGGACGGTCTCGGCCTGCGCCAGTGGGGCCCATGCCATCGGCACTGCCGTGAGGGAAATTGAGAAGGGGAAGGTTAAAGCGATGATAGCCGGCGGGAGTGAGGCAGTCATTACCCCTCTGGCTATGGCGGGGTTCTGCGCCATGAGGGCTCTTTCCACCCGAAACGACAACCCCAAAAGGGCATCCCGACCCTTCGATCTGGAGAGAGATGGGTTTGTGATGGGAGAGGGGGCTGCCTGCCTTGTCCTGGAGAGCTTAGATTTTGCCTTAGGAAGGGGAGCCCCCATACTGGGTGAAGTTATAGGTTATGGGGCTACTGCCGATGCCCATCATATTGTGGAGATTGAGGAGAGCGGAGAGAGCATAGCCCGCGCAATGCGGCTGGCAGCAGAGGAAGCAGATATAAAGCCGGGGGATATAGACTACATCAACGCTCATGGTACAGGGACCAGGCTGAATGATGCTGCCGAGACCAGGGCTATCAAATCCTTCTTGGGCGATGACACTGCCAGGAAGGTTGGCATAAGCTCCACCAAGTCCATGCTAGGTCATCTGATAGGGGCGACGGGAGCCATAGAAGCCATAATATGCCTGCTCACCATAAGAGAGGGCATAATTCCCCCCACCATAAACTATGAGCATCCCGACCCTGAATGTGATTTGGACTATACTCCCAACGTGGCCCGAAGTAGGAAAGTTAAGATTGCTCTATCCAACTCGGCAGGCTTTGGGGGACATAATGCGGTGCTCATCTTCGCCCCCTATGAAGGATAGGTCATACGGAGTGAGGGTGAGTTCTATCATACACTTCCTTTATACGCTCCCGGGTGAGGTGGGTGTATACCTGGGTGGTGGAGATATTGGAATGCCCTAAAAGCTCCTGTACTGAACGGAGGTCAGCCCCCCCGCTTAACATGTGGGTGGCGAAGCTATGGCGGAAGGTATGGGGTGTGACCTCCAGCTCTACTTTATGGGCATACTCCTTTATGATCTGCCACAATCCCTGTCGGGTAAGTCTCTCGCCGCGGCGGTTCAGGAATAGAGGACTTTCTCGATCCAGGATATGAGGGTGGGATTCCTTAATATACGTCCTCAGAGTGTCGATGGCTCTCTGATGGATGGGGATAATTCTTTCCTTTTTACCCTTGCCCTGACAGCGTGCATAGCCTTCTTCAAGCTCTACATCTCCCAGGTTCAGTGAAATAAGCTCACTGGCCCTCATTCCAGTGGCATACAGAAGCTCCAATATGGCCTCATCCCGAAGATTTCCCGAATGATTTGCTTCCTCGATCATCTGAGCTATCTTCTCCGGAGGTATCACCTTGGGAAGGGTCTTCCCCAGCCTGGGGGAGCCAATGCCCGCCAGGGGGTTTTCCTTTATTTTTCCTTCTGAGCAAAGAAAGGTATAGAAGGATCGGAGGGCAGCCAGTTTTCTGGCCATCGTACTGGGAGTGTACCCCCTTCCCTTGAGCCTGTGAATATAGTCCAGAATTTCCTGCCTTCCCACCCTCCCGGGGTGGGAAAAATGCTCCGCAAACTGATACAGGTCATTCTGGTAGGCCTGGATGGTATTTTGGGAAAGCCCTCGCTCAACATCCAGATAGTTCAGGAAAAGATCAATCTCTTGCTTCATGTTGGAGACCTATTTAACATAAGATTATAACCTTGATGGAGAAAAAGGCAAGACAAAAGTTATCTGGCCTTCCCCCAGGTCCAGGGGTGTACCTTATGAAGGATGATGAGGGGAACATTCTGTATGTGGGAAAGGCGGCCAACATTAAGGAGAGAGTAAAGTCCTACTTTTCTTCAACCTTATCCCCCAAGACCCATGGCCTCATGATGAAAATGGAGGATGTAGATTTCATCCTGACCGATACTGAACAGGAGGCTTTCCTTCTGGAGTATAGCCTGATTAAAAAGCATCGGCCAAAATACAACATACGCCTTAAGGATGATAAAAGCTATCCTTACCTCAGGATAAGCCTCAGGGAGGATTTTCCGGGTATATTCATCACCCGGAAAAAGCTGGATGATGGGTCCTATTACCTGGGCCCTTTCCCCAGCACCGGCTCAGTGCGTAAAGCACTGAATTTTTTACGGAAAATATTTCCTTTAAGGACCTGCCGAAAGTTTAAGCCCGAACCCTGCCTCGACTTCCACCTCGGACTTTGCCCCGGGCCCTGCGGGGGATTGATCTCCCGGAGAGAATACCGGAGGACTGTAGAGGAGGCCATCCTTTTTCTGGAAGGAAAGCATGAGGAGGTAGTGGAAGGGTTGAGAAAGAGAATGGAAGAGGCAAGCTCAAGATTGGAGTTTGAAACTGCTTCCTCAATCAGAGACAAAATAAGAGCTTTGGAGAGGGTGATGTCGAAACAAAAGGTGTTTCTACCCGTTTTGGAGGAGGATGTGGTCGCCTTCTCCGCTCAGGGAGACAGAGCTCAGGTGGAGGTATTTCAAATTCGGGGAGGAAGGATGGTGGGAAGGGAAAGGCTTACCCTGGAGGGGGTGGCTCACGAGGATGATGTAACGGTTATGGAGAGCCTCTTAAAGCAGTTCTATGCCTTTTCCTACCTGCCTCAGGTGTTGCTTATTCAACACCCCATAGGTGGTGAAGTCTTCTCCTGGCTTAAAAATAGAAGGGAAGACATCGTAATCAAGACCGCAGCTAGCGATATGGAGGAAGGACTGGTGGAGATGACGGCTAGAAATGCCTTACGGGCACTGATGGAGGGGGAAGAAGAATTTATGGAGGAGCTAGGAAGGGAACTTCTCCTTCCGCGCGCTCCTTATCGCATAGAGGGCTATGATATATCAGATATAGGAGGAAAGTTTGCTGTGGGAGGAATGGTGGTGTTTGAGAAAGGGAGGCCACAGAAGAAGGAATACCGCAGATTTAAGATCAAGACGGTACAGGGAGCAGATGACTGCCGCATGATATATGAGGTACTCAGGCGACGCTTTCAAAGGAAAGAGTGGAAGCTCCCCGAGCTTATACTCATTGATGGAGGAAAAGGACAGCTCTCCTCGGCCATCAGGGCAGTCGGCGATGCCGGGGTAGACGTTCCTATGGCCTCCATAGCCAAAAGGGAAGAGGAGGTGTTCACCCCTCAAAGGTCAGAGCCGATTTTTCCTTCTCCAAATTCCCTGAACCTGATTAAAAGAGTCAGAGACGAAGCTCATAGATTTGCCCATAGCTTTCACTGCGAACTTCGAAATGAAGATTTGCTCTCTTCTCCCTTAGACTTTGTCCCCGGAGTCGGACCCAGGAGGAAAACATCTCTCCTCCAGAGGTTTGGCTCACTCAGGGAAATGAGGATGGCGGATATAGATGAGCTCATGGAAGTAAAAGGGATAACTCGTTCTATGGCTGAAGAAATTAAGGACATATTATACTAAGCGTATTCCAAATTTGTGAGTTCAAAGAAATTCTAAATCCTAATCTCTAATCCCTAAACAATTTCAAATGACCGAAATCAAAAACCCAAAACAAGAAGAGGGAGGAGGGGAAGTTATAAAAAACTCAGCGGCTATAAGGCCTTGGTCATTTGGGTTTAGATATTGTTTCGAATTTAGGGTTTATGCATCTCGCATCGAAGATCGTAAAATTCACAATTCTCGAGTGCGTCTAGTATAACCTAACTTGTAGGAGGGGGTGAAAGGCTGGAAGGTAGGATAGAGCTGCTGTAATGTATAAGCAACTGCTGTCAAGCTATAGGTATTGGCAAAGGTACTCAATTGGCGGACTATACTGGGTGAACGGTTACAATGATTTAATACGCGATGTTGCCTTGATCCTGGGGAGTTATAAAATCTAAGTGAGCAGGGATGGCTTAAGAGCAGGTAGATTGACAAAGATGGCCAAGATTGTGGTGCAAAACTTAACCAAGATCTATGGGGATGAACCCCGGAAGGCGCTGGAGCTGCTAAGGGATGGCTATTCGAAGGAAGAAATCTTGACCAGGACAGGTCAAACGGTGGCTGTGGGTGGGATCAGCTTTGAGGTGAAGGAAGGCGAAACATTCATCCTCATGGGGCTTTCCGGAAGCGGGAAGTCAACCGTGATCCGCTGCATAAACAGATTGCTTGAGCCAACCACTGGCTCAATCTGTGTTGATGGAAAGAGGGTGGAAGAGATGGACAAGAGGGAGCTGAGAGCATTCAGGGGCCAAAAGATAGGGATGGTCTTTCAGCAATTTGCCCTTTTCCCCCATAGAACAGTTCTGGATAACGTCGCCTTCGGATTGGAAACTAAGGGAGTCCCCAAGGGAGAAAGATATGAGAGGTCTGAAGAAATATTGGTCAGAGTGGGCTTAGCTGGGTGGAAGGCTAAACGGCCGGATGAGCTCAGCGGGGGGATGAAGCAAAGGGTTGGCCTGGCCAGAGCGCTGGCGGTCGACCCAGATATACTGCTGATGGATGAACCATTCAGCGCTTTAGACCCCCTGATAAGAAATGAGATGCAAGAGGAGCTCCTGAGCCTGCAACAGAGGATAAAGAAGACCATCATCTTTGTCACGCATGACCTGGGTGAAGGATTAAAGCTCGGGGATAGGATGGCCATCATGCGGGATGGAAGGATTGACCAGACAGGAACAGGTAAGGAGATTTTCTCCCATCCCGCAAATGACTACGTGGCGAAATTTGTGCAGAAGGTGGATGTGACCAGAATGCTCACAGCAGAGGAGATCATGATCCAGCCGGGTGAAATCTTAAACTTACTGGAAGGTCCACAGTTGGCGATAAGAAAGATGGAATTATGCGATACTGACTACATCTTCGTAATAGGGAGGGATAGGAAGCTAAAGGGGATTGTCTGGGTGAAAGACGCGCTAAAACTAGCGGAGAAGGGGGAAAAAGGAATTCAAGGGATCTTAAAGCAAGCGGATACAGTTCATCCCACAACCTCTATTGAGGATATCTACCTCAGAATGGGAAGAACGGGGAGAAGTTTGGCTGTGGTGGATGGTGGTGGAAATTTTATGGGCGCAGTCACGGCCAGGAGCATCCTGTCGCTTTTAGCTGAGGGAAGGAAGGGCCCTTGATCCTTAGACATGCCAAAGATTCCGATTGGTGATGCCGTCAATTCCTTCATAAACTTCCTGAAAGAAGACCTCTCATGGGTATTCGATGGCATTTCAGGGGTGCTTGACAATGCCATTTCTGCTTTAGAAAGCTTCCTGGATTTTATTCCTCCCATCGCTCTCATCTTCCTGCTATGTTTTATAATCTTACTGGTAACCACCAAGGGGATAACTATATGGAGTTTTGTAGGCCTCCTTTTGATCTATGACCTGGAATTATGGTCGGAGTTGATAAGGATTTTGGTACTGGTCCTGGTGGCAGTAATTCTGGCGTTGATAATCAGCATTCCGGTGGGGATCTGGATGACGCGCAGCAAGACAGTAGAAAGAATTACATTTCCCATCCTGGATTTCATGCAGACAATGCCCTCCTTTGTTTATCTGGTTCCAGCAGCCATGCTGTTTGGAATCGGACCAGTTCCTGGATTGCTGGCCACGCTGGTATTTGCCATCCCCCCTCCAGTCAGGTTGACCTACCTGGGTATAACCCAGGTTCCAGGGGACTTAAAGGAGGCAGCCAGAGCATTCGGGGCAAGTGATAGGCAGGTTTTAACCAAGGTTGAGCTTCCCCTTTCGCTCCCCAGCATAATGGCAGGCGTAAACCAATGTATCATGCTGGGCATCTCCATGGTGGTTATTGCCTCGATGATCGGAGCACCTGGTTTAGGGCGGGTCGTTCTGACAGCAGTAAATAGGCTTGATATGGCCATGGGATTTGAAGGAGGGCTGGCCATAGTGATACTGGCCATGATCCTCGACCGTTTCAGCCGAAAGATGGGTGAGTATGAGAAGATATTTGAGAGATTTGGTAAAATAAAGCAAAAGTTGAAAGGAGTGGTACACTGAAGAAAATATTTGCCATCCTGATAAGTATCTTATTGCTTCCTGCTATCCTGGGCATATATGAGGAAGGGAAGGGGAAAAGGCCAACTGTAGAGCTGGTCTATGTGCAATGGGCCTGTGCTGAATCCCAAACACATGTTATGGAAGTGGTGCTTGAGGATATGGGATACGATGTGGAGAAGGCTGTTGTGGCGGCAGCGGTTATGTGGACTGCCGTGGCTGAGGGAGATGCAGATGCCTTTGTATGTGGATGGCTCCCATATACGCATGAGGCCTATTGGGAAAAATATAAGGATGATGTGGTCAATTTAGGGCCATGCTATGAAGGGGCCAGGATTGGCCTGGTCATCCCCAGCTATGTGCCCATAGACTCGATACAGGAGCTAAAGGATCATAAGAAAGAATTCGATGGCAGGATGATTGGCATAGAGCCGGGGGCGGGAATAATGAGGCATACAAAGGATGATGCCATGCCCTTATATGGCCTTGAACATTGGGAGCTTGTGTCATCCAGCGGCCCTGCTATGGTGGCTCAGTTAGATAGATCGATAAGCAAAAATGAATGGGTTGTGGTCACCGGTTGGACCCCCCACTGGAAGTTCTTCAAATATGATCTGAAGTTTCTGGATGATCCTCAAGGGGCATATGGGGAAAGTGAACATATAGATGTGATAGTTAGAAAAGGGTTCAGTAAAGACATGCCGGAGGTGGTGAATGTCCTGGAGAATTTTTACCTGACTGAAAGTCAGTTGGAAGAGGTGATGTACATGGTCAACGTAGAGGGAATGAAACCAGAGGAAGCCGCCAGAAAATGGGTGGATGAAAATCAAGATGTGGTGGATGGGTGGATGCAAAACGCCCATAGTTGACTTAATGCAGATAATCTTGTAATAAGATAAGGGGGGGTTTTACAGAAAATGAAAGGAGGCGCAAGCTTCAGGAAGGGTGGTCAGCTTGGCCTGCGAGGTGGCGAGATTGAAGCTGTCCTCTATGGGGATAGAGAGCAATCGCCTAACCCCAAAGATACCTTCAAATCTGGAAAGGAGGAACCTGATAGCTAGATTTTCTAAGGCTCAGGAGAGAATCCTGAGAGCAAAGTTGAGGCTAACCGCCAGGCTCCAGAGTTATCTTATTTTTTGGTTACCTTCTCACATTCGCTGGGAGACAATACCTCCTTGACGTGAGTAAGTGTTTATAGTATCTTCTCACAACAAAGCCCCATATTAGGGGAAAACTCCTGAGAACACCCGCTAATTGCCCTTCTTGGATCGGTCAGATCACCCCGTAAGAAATATTGTAGAGATGTTGTTTGCGGCTTTTGCCGTTTAACATGGGGAGGTTCAAATGAAAGACAAAGTCCAGATAACTAAAGAGTACTATGATGGTATTGCCCATAGGATATACAGAGCAACCTGGGATAAAGATAACCATCATCTGGGCATATTCGATGGAGATACAAGTTTTTCACAGGCTTCGAACAAAGCAAACGAAAATCTCCTAGCCAGATTGGACATAAAAGGGAGTGCCAGGATATTGGATATAGGGAGCGGATTTGGAGGCTTACCGCGTTTCATAGCCAGAGCAAGCGGCACTCGGTGCCATATTGTGGGACTGAACCTCTCAGAGAGAGAAAATGAATATGCTAGGCATGAAAACAAACAGGCAGGGTTAGATGGTCTGATAGACATCACCTGTGGCGACTTCAACCGGCTGCCGTTCCAGAATGAATCTTTCAATACGATCGTAAGCCAGGATTCCATGCTTCACAGTTCGGATAAACAGGGACTTATCGGGGAATGCTCCAGAGTGCTGAAGAAGGAAGGCAAACTTGTATTCTCGGATATATTGAATACTGGATTGAATGGGGAAGAAGAAAAAATCGCCAACCACAGGGTAAATGCTCCCTATCTTGGTACATTTGAATTTTACAGGGATTATCTTATCCGAAGTCAACTGGAGGTCGAAGAAATTAGCGATTTAGGATGTTCAAACGTGGCGAGAACGTATGAAGCAGTCTGTAATAATCTGACGGAAAAGCGAGATCCTCTACAGTGTGAAGAGGGCATCCCGCCTGAAATAATAGACAAAACCTTAGAAGCATTGAAGTTTTGGGTACATAAAGCCCGGGAGGGGAAGATCGGCTGGGGGCTTTTCATGGCCAAGAAGAATGTATAGGAGGTGATATGAAAGATACAGAAACCAGGTGCAGAGACGAACAGGAAATTCTGGAGGGGCTCAAGCAGGCGGTTTTGAACTTTGAACCCGATGAAGCTGTAGAAATGGCCAAAAAAGCCATAGATGATGGAATAGACCCCAGCGAAGCTATAGAGAAGGGTGTAGGAAGGGCTTTGAGCATAGTGGGAAAGAAGTATGAGGAGGGTGAGCTGTTTATAATCCATCTGGCAGCGGCTGGAGAAGCTGGTAGCAGGGCAATAAATGAAGTTCTTAAGCCTGAAATAGAAAAGAGGGGAGATAAAGCTCCTTCGAGGGGGAAGATTGTAATCGGCACTGTTTCGGGGGACATTCATGAAATAGGAAAGACTATTGTTAGTGCGATGTTGCTGGCTAACGGTTTTGAAGTCATCGACCTGGGTAAGGATGTTCCAGTTGATACATTCGTAGACAAAGTTAGACATGAGAGCCCCCATATACTTGGCTTATCTGCTTTGCTCAGTACCACTATTCCTATCCAAAGAGATGTTATTGAAGCTCTTAAAAAGGAAGGACTCAGAGATAAAGTGAAGGTAATGGTAGGAGGTGCTCCAGTTACTGACGAGTGGGCTAAAGAAATCGGAGCAGATGCATATGGTACAGATGCTATTGATGCCGTAAACAAGGCCAAAAGTTTGGTAGAAGCGAGTTAAAAATGTCGAATGTGGTAAACAGGGGTCCAAAGGGAAATCAGCTTCGATTACTTTCCAGGGAAGAGGTAGAAGCTGTCCATAATGCTGCTCTTGATGTTTTGAAAGACACGGGAATCGATTGTTACTCAGATAAAATTCTGGGAATATTTGAGGAGGCCGGTGCTGATGTCGATCGGGAAAAAAGAAGGGTAAGAATTCCCGAGCATTTGATCGATGAAGCTATAAACAAGGCTCCATCAAAAATACTATTCTGTGGCCGAGATTCCAAGAATGATATCTTGCTTGAGGGAAGCAGGGTATATTATGGATTTGGCGGCACTCCTACACCTTTGATCCTGGATCATAGGACTGATGAGTTCAGGAGACCAGGCAAAAAAGATATGATTGAGACGACTTTGGTGGGGGATGCACTGTCCAACATGGACTTCATGATGACAAATGCAGGGGTTTTTGATGTCCCTTATGAAGCTGAATACCTTCATGAATTTGAAATTTTGCTGAACTATACCCAAAAACCAATTTTATATTCAGCTCCAAGTGCTTACCTGGCTGAAAAGTATCTTGAAATGGGAGCGATAGTGGCCGGGAGTTTAAAGGAACTGCAGAGAAGGCCCTTTATAGCCCTTTACACTGAACCTGCTTCCCCTTTAATGCTGACCAAATCTCAAGAAAATCTTATTGGATTTGCGAAGGCGAACATACCCATAGCTATTGCTCCCATGCCCCTTTCGGGGGGGACTGCACCAGGAACAGTTATGGGTAGCTGTGTTGTAGGGACCTCTGAGACCTTAGCTGCGATTACGCTCATTCAACTGGTGAACCCCCATGCTCCGGTCATATATGGAGGGTGGGGGCTAACCATGGATCCCAGGAGTGGGATGTGTGCCTATGGCTCTCCAGAGTTCGCCATGGGAGCAAATGCCATAATGGCCCAGATGGCCAGGTTCTACAATTTGCCTTCGTATGGATTTGGGGGATGTGCAGACGGAAAGCTTCCTGGTCCGCAATCTGGAGCAGAGGTAATGATGAATGCTCTGGTAGCTGGTCAATCAGGAGTAAATTTGATCCATGATTGTGGCTACCTGGCAGGAGGTATGGTTGGGTCAATCGAACAGGCAGTAATAGCCAATGAGATTGTGGGAATGGCCAAGAGGATAATACAGGGAGTAAGGGTTGATGATGATCATCTGGCGGTAGATGTTATAAGAGAGGTTGGACCGGGAGGAAATTTTGTGACTCAGAAGCATACCAGAGAGCATGTAGGTGAATTTCTACTGTCAGAATTATTCGACAGGAATTCTTTTGGGACGTGGCAAAGTGGAGGGGCAAAGGATACCAGAACCGTAGCCAAGGAGAGGATTGAAAAAATACTTAAACAACATAAGCCTGAGCCTCTAGGGCAAGAAATTAGGGAGAGGCTCTCCGAAGTGGTAAAGGAAGGGGAAAGGGAGCTCACCACGAAGCAAAGGAAGGCGGAAGGATGAGGCCCATGATAGATGGCGGAAAGCTTAAGCTTTTACCCCCAGATCAGCTTGAAAGATTACATCTTGGTGTTCTGGAAGTTCTAAGAGAAGTCGGAGTAAAGGTTGAGGATAGAGAGGCTTTGGAAATCCTGAATAAAGCGGGAGCAGATGTAGATTTCCAGGGGATGGTGGTAAAGATACCAGAGTATCTGGTTATGGACAGCATTCAAAAAGCTCCCAAGGATGTCACATTTTATGGAAGGGATCCCAATGAAAGCTTCTCAGTTAAGCATGGAAAGGGAGTTTACTTTGGTCCATGTGCTGGCCCTCCCTACTTTATTGATGAAAATGGAAATAGAAGAAAGGGAAAGCTTGCCGATATGGAAAAATCGGCTAGAGTAGCCGACGCCCTGCCCAATATCGATTTTGTAACCGGGCTAACCACTGCCTCAGACGTCCCCCCCAGCGCCATAGACCTATATGAGCAGTTTGCGGTGATGTCCAATACAAAAAAGCATGTTCATGTGTTTGTTTATGAAGGTGGAAAGGAGATGACAAAGGCCCAGATAGAGCTGGCCAGTTTGTTTGCGGGTAGCCAGGAGGAGCTTAAGAAAAGACCGATTTTTAGCTTCTATATAGAGCCAGCTTCTCCCCTGTATGTCGGGAGAGGTCTGGGTGAAGCGGTGATAGAGGCTGCCAAGCTAAACATTCCCGTAATCTATACCCCCATTCCCTTAGCCGGGGCAACAAATCCTGCCACTATAGCGGGAACAGTTGTAGAAAGCGTGGCTGAATGTTTAGTGGGAAACGTAATAGCCCAACTTGTAAATCCAGGCACTCCGGTTGTCCTGGGGCCTGTTTCACTAACTATGGAAATGAGAAGGGGAACGGCAAGTTATACCAATATAGAAAGCGTTATGATGAGAGGAGCAATGGCCCAACTCTTCCGCTATTATGAGTTGCCTTCCTGGGGAACTGCAGGTTGCACTGATTCAAAGCTCTTAGACGAGCAAGCAACCGCCGAGGCAATACTTACCCTTATAATCTCAGCTCTTACTGGAAATAATCTCAATCATGATGCTGGATATGCTGAATCCGGAAAGAGTGGAAGCATCGCTTTGCTCACTATAGCTGATGAGATGATAGGAATGGTGAAAAGGCTGATGAGGGGAATAAGGGTTGATGAGGAAACTATGGCTCTGGATGCAGTTAAGAGCGCAGGAGTAGGAGGGTCATTTTTGACTCTAAAGCACACTTTGAATACCTACTCAAAGGAGCATATCCCATCTGAGCTCTTTGATAGGCTTCCCTGGGATGCATGGGTCAAAGAAGGAGGAAAGACTCTTGTTCAGAGGGCTTATGAAAAGGTAGGGAGAATACTTCGGGAACATGATGTTGAGCCTGTTCCAGCGGATGTAAGGGCAAAGGCCAGGGAAATAATAAAAAGATTTGAAAAATGATGGCTCCCTAAGTAGAAAGAGGAGAGGAAATGCCTGTTTTACGTAACTTAAATTTGCAGTTGGGGGTGGACCAAATATTGCGGCGTCAGGGGATGGGAGGTCAGGTTAAAAGTTTGGCCAAATCCAAAATTCCTTTAAGCATCTGGAAACTTATAGAAAGTCTTACTGGGAATCTCAATAGCCTTCTAGCTCCGGCTATTTCCTATGACTTTTATTCCATTGCGAAAATAGAGCCATTTCAATTATTTCTGGAAGATGAGACAATACTCAAAGGCTCTTTACTTCCTGAGCTTTTTAAGGAGGGAACAGAGCTTATGGTTTCTGCATGCACAATAGGTCCTGAGCTAGAAGAAAGGGTTGAGGAGCATTTAAAAAGCAAAGATATCCTTACTGCTACTTTACTGGATGGAATGGGAAGTGCAGCCGTTGATGAGCTGGTAGAGCAAACTCCCGGAATTGCTAAAAAAAGGGCCGAACAGAAGGGATTTAAAACCACCGGTTGTATAAGCCCTGGAAAAAGGGAGTTTACCCTTGAGGAGCAGCCCAGGATTTTAAGACTTGCCCATGCCGGGGAGATAGGAGTCAGCTTAACATCTCAGAATATGATGCTTCCCAGGCAATCAACTTCTATAGTGATAGGCATTGGACCAAAGATGCCTTTCTGGGATCAAAAGGAAGCATGTGGATACTGTGATTTAAAGGATAGATGCGAGTATAAAGTTATGGTGGAAGTTTAGATATGGCATCCTATACGGTATATTTCGAGCCTCTGGGGCGGAGGGAAAAAGTCGATAGTGACCAATCTCTTCTTGAGATAGCCAGGAAGCTAGGAATAAACATCATAAGCATGTGTGATGGTAGGGGCTTATGTGGAGGATGTAAAGTTCAGGTTGTGGAAGGGAAAACCTCCCCTCTTACTTCAAAAGAGCTTGATAACCTGACTCAGAAGGAAATTTGCCAGAACTATCGCCTGGCGTGCCAGGTTCGTCCGTTAAGCAATCTGAAAATCCGCATTCCTCAAGAGTCTTTGAGCACTCCTCAAAGAACCCAGGTTGAAGGGCTAGAAATCCCTGTAACCCCGGAGCCTGTGGTTAGCTCATATGAACTAAAGCTTGACCCCCCTTCCCTCTCTGAGCCTGAAGGATATGCAGAAGTCATTCTGAAAGCGTTGAAAAATTGCCAAAGAGTCGGTATAGAGGTTTCAAGACAGCAATTACCCAGACTGAAATCATTGAACTGGAACATTGATGCCATAGTTCGAAATGGAGAATTGATCTCCATAAATCCGCCTTCCACAAGGAAACTGGGGTTGGCTGTGGATCTGGGAACAACCAAAATTGCGGGTTATATCGTGGATTTGGAAAAAGGGGAGACTCTCATCTGTAAGGGTATGATGAACCCTCAAATACCATATGGGGAGGACGTCATTACCAGGATATCCAGGGCCGGTGAGAATAAAAAGGAAGCCAAAAAGTTACAGGCTTTGGTAGTGAAGGCCCTGAATCAGTTGACAAAAGAGATGTGTGCTGAGATCAGGGCGAATCGGGAACAGATTCTGGATGCAGTGGTGGTTGGCAATACCGCCATGCATCACCTTTTCCTGGGCTTACCCGTAAAGCAGCTTGGCCTTTCTCCCTACGCTCCGGCCCTGGAAAGCTCCATAGATGTCAAAGCAAGAGAGGTTGGATTAAAAATTGCCCCTGGAGCCTATGTTTATTTCTTGCCTAATATTGATGGATTTGTGGGAAGTGACCATGTAGCGATGCTTTTAACCACCGATTTAGCTAAATTTGCCGGAATAGCTCTGGCGCTCGACATAGGGACGAATACGGAGATCTGTCTGGCCGACCATGGGAAGTTAACCAGTGTTTCATGTGCATCCGGGCCCGCATTCGAAGGGGGACATATAAAATGTGGAATGCGCGCTTGCGAAGGTGCGATTGAGAAGGTCAGAATTTTTAATGGTGATGTGGACTATCATACCATAGGAAATGGAAAGCCGGTGGGAATATGTGGCTCAGGGATTGTGGATGCGGTTGCCCAGCTCTATCTCAATGGGATCATAGAAGGAAATGGAAGGGAAAGGGATCATGAAAGGGTAAGAGAAACTGAAAATGGGAAAGAGTTCGTGATTGCTGGCGAGGAAGCTGGTTGCGATCAACCGGTGACAATTACTCAGAGAGATGTGCATGAAGTGCAACTGGCAAAGGGAGCAATTTCGGCGGGGATCCAGGTGCTTTTGGAACAGAACGGGCTATCGGTAAGTGATCTGGAAAAGATAATAATCGCCGGAGCTTTTGGAAGTTACATGGATGTCCGAAGCGCTATACCTATAGGGATGCTCCCTCCTTTGCCTCTGGAGCATTTTGAGCAGATTGGAAATGCGGCAGGGATGGGGGCAAAACTGGCTTTAATATCCAAAACAAAAAGAAAGGAAGCGGAGGAAGTAGCTAAGAAGACAAGTTACCTGGAGCTCGCGGCAGTTCCCAGCTTCATGAGAATATTTGCTCATGCTACCTGTTTTACCTCTGAATGGAAATTCTAGACAAAGTGGAAACAAAAGTCAACCGTCGTAGGGGAAAGGAAGTCATAATCGGCCCAGAGAGGCCAACTGTACTTATTGGAGAGAGAATAAATCCAACCGGAAGAAAAGATCTTGCCACAGCCCTCCAGAATGGTGATATGGGATTCGTCAAAAAAGAAGCCATTGATCAAGTGGAGGCAGGAGCAGATATGTTAGATGTTAATGTTAGCATGACAAATGTCGATGAACTAAGCTTACTTCCTGAGGTTATTCAGGTTGTTATGGGTGCTGTTGATGTGCCTCTATGCATAGATAGCAGCAACCCTGAAGCATTGAAGGCAGCGCTAGAAGTCTATGATGGAAAACCTCTTATAAGCTCCGTTACGGGTGAGGAGAAATCTCTGAACAGTATTCTCCCCCCGGTTAAAGAGCATGGAGCAGCCGTAATTGGTTTGACCATGGATGAAGGAGCCATTCCAAACGACCCAGACAAAAGAGCTTCCATAGCCAAAAAGATAGTGGAAAGGGCAGCGTCCCTGGGTATTCCCAAGGAAGATGTCGTTATCGATTGTTTAACCCTGGCCGTGGGAACGGATATTAGAAGCGGTTTGATAACTATTGAAGCGATTCAAAAGGTGAAAGAGGAGCTTGGCGTAAATCTTACACTTGGAGTTAGCAATATATCTTTCGGTATGCCGGATAGAAATCTGATAAATGGTGTTTTTTTAGCCATGGCTATATTTTCTGGTGTGGCATGCCCCATTGTAAATGTGGCTAAAGCTAGATCCATTGTTCTGGCCGCCGATTTGCTCATGGGTAGAGATAGATTGGCCATGCGTTATATAGAAGATTACAGAAAATCCCGGGCGCACCAGAACAAAGAATATGGCAGTATAGGTCCAGCTTAGCCCATCTTTACCAAATTCCTCATCAAGGAAGGCAAAGATAGGGGGTTATCAGCTTTGGCATGGGGTGATTATAAGGGTAACCCGGAGGCGTTACTAACTGAGCGAAGGAGAAAACTAAAGGAAGCAGCTGCCAGCCGAAGGGAAATAAACAAGCTTGTTGATCCAGCAGAAACTAAAGTTGGGGGTGTATAGTGTTACCATCTCCTTCATGAGTGACATTTTCGCTTAACAGTTAGATGGTGACAAAATCGTATAACATCGACACTTTCAATTCGCGACATTGACAAGCAGGTTTTTCTGCTTTAGACTAAGTTTGGTACTTGGTGGGTTAGAGGGAGAGGGCTGAAGGACCACCAAATTACCTTGGGTCTTTCAGCTTAATTTTTGGAAATAAAATGACTACAGTAAGCCAGCTAGTGCGGAAGGGAAGGGAAAGAGAAAAGAGGAAGAACAAAGCGATAGCCTTTTCTTATTCTTACAATTCTCTGAAGGAAAGGTTAAAGCAGGGTGCGAATTCTCCTCAGAAGAGGGGTGTTTGCGTTCAGGTTAAAACAACTACTCCTAAAAAGCCAAACTCTGCCCTGCGTAAGGTAGCTAAGGTAAGGTTAACCAATGGAATGGAGGTGACCAGTTATATACCAGGCGAAGGGCACAACCTCCAGGAGCACTCCATGGTTTTAATTCGGGGGGGGAGGGTGAAGGATCTTCCCGGGGTTCGCTACCACATTATTCGTGGTGTCCTGGATACTACTGGAGTAGATAATCGTAAGCGAGGACGCAGTAAATATGGAGCAAAAAAGGAGTAAACATAATGCCTCGTCGTGGTGAGGTCAAAAAACGGTCGGTTCCCCCTGACCTGAAATATGGGAGTGAACTGGTGTCTAAGTTCACTAACCGGGTGATGGAGAACGGTAAGAAGAGCGTAGCCCAGAAGATAGTGTATCAAGCTTTGGATATGGTTCAGGAGAAAAGGGAGGGCGATCCATTAGAAGTATTTCAAAGGGCGGTGAAAAATGCTACCCCCCTTATTCGAGTCAAAGCAAGAAGGGTTGGCGGTGCCACCTATCAAATTCCCACCGAGGTGAGGGCTAACCAGGGCCTTTCCTTAGCTATGAAGTGGCTTATAACCTTCGCTCGAGCGCGCAAAGGAAGGTCGATGGCTGAAAAATTAGCCTCAGAGATTCTGGATGCCTCCGATGGCCAGGGAGCTAGCACAAAGAGGAAGGATGACCTGCACCGGATGGCAGAAGCTAATAGGGCATTCGCCCACTACCGATGGTGACTATGTTAGATAAGAAACAAAATACCCCCCTGGGTACACCTATACCTCTGCACAGGATCAGAAACATAGGAATTATTGCTCACATAGATGCAGGTAAAACCACACTTACGGAACGGATTCTTTACTTCACCGGCCATAGTTACAAGATGGGAGAGGTTGATGAGGGAACAACGGTGATGGACTTTATGGATCAGGAAAGGGAGAGAGGAATAACCATAAACTCTGCTGCTACCACCTGTTACTGGAAAGAAGCTTGCATCAACATTATTGATACCCCCGGGCATGTGGATTTCACTGCTGAGGTGGAAAGGTCGCTTCGAGTTCTGGATGGGGGAATGGTAATCTTAGACGCTACCTCCGGAGTAGAACCCCAATCAGAAATGGTATGGCATCAGGCAGATAAATACCATGTGCCTCGGATATGTTTTGTGAACAAGATGGACCGCGTGGGTGCTTCCCTGGATAATACCCTGACATCCATCAAAGAACGCCTCAAAGCGCGAGCGGTATCTCTTCAGATTCCCCTGGGGGTGGAGAAGGACTTTTGGGGGGTGATTGATCTTATAGAACTAAGAGCTTGGCGATTTGACAAAGACTTAGAGATTCCCCCCCGGGAGCTTTCCATTCCCCCTGAATGGGCTGAGGAGGCAAGCCGGAGACGAAAGGAGCTAATAGAGGCCATATGTGAGGAGGATGAGAAGCTCCTTACATGTTATCTGGAGAGGGAGATCGAAGTTGAGGAGATAAAGGCTGCCTTAAGGAGGGTGGTCATCCGCGGCAGGATAGTACCTGTTCTGTGCGGAAGTGCACTTAAGAACAAGGGAATACACCCTCTTCTGGATTCTATCGTAGACTTCCTCCCCGCGCCTTCAGACATCCCACCAATGCAAGGATACCTTCCTTCATCTGATAGGGAAGTAAAGCGTAGCCCTAGATACGATGAACCATTCTGTGCTCTGGTGTTCAAGGTGGTTACTGATGCCTTTGTGGGGAGATTGATGTACTTGAGGGTTTACTCGGGGAAGGTTGGGGTGGGCGAAACAGTACTGAACTCTACCCGAGGTAAAAGGGAGAGAATAGGAAGGTTAATGAGGATGCATGCTAACCGCCGGGAGGAGGTGGAGGAGGCTCCTTGTGGTGATATCGTGGCTGTGCTGGGGCTCAGGAATACTTTTACTGGAGATACTTTATGTGATCCCCATTCCCCTCTCGTCCTGGAGAACATTTCTTTTCCTTCGCCTCTGGTTTCCCTATCCATTGAGCCCAAGGCTAAGTCGGATGGAGCCAGTCTAGATGAAGCTCTAGCCAAGTTAGCTCAGGAAGATCCCACTTTCAAGGTACACTATGACGAGGAAACGGGTCAGAGCATCATCCAGGGAATGGGAGAGTTACACCTGGAAGTTCTGATAGAGAGGATATCCCGGGAGTTTGGGGTAACAGCCAGGGTGGGTAAGCCTCGGGTATTCTACCACGAAACTGTCGCCGGTAAGGCTGACGCCGAAGGAAGATTCATTAAACAGAGTGGCGGCAGAGGACAGTATGGTGTGGTTAACCTTACGGTGGAGTCGCAGAATTTAGATTCAGGGGTGATGTTTGAAAATCATATCAAAGGAGGAGCCATACCCCTAAAATTTATTCCTGCTATTAAGGAAGGAGTGAAGGAGGCAGCAGATACTGGCCTTCATGGCTATCCTCTAATTGGAGTTAAGGTTGCTCTTCGTGACGGTAGCTTCCATGAGGTTGATTCCTCTGAGATAGCATTTAAAATGGCCGGATCCATTGCCTTTAGGGAGGCAGTGAAGAAGGCAGGGGTGAAGCTTCTGGAGCCGGTGATGAAAATGGTATTGACTACCCCCGAGGAATATTTAGGAAATATCATCTCTGATCTTCAATCGAGAAGAGCAGATATTCAAAGCATTGAACAAAGCCATGATCTAAGGATACTGCGCTCCCTCATTCCTTTAGGGGAGACCTTTGGTTATATCAATGTTCTGCGCTCCTTGAGCTCAGGTCGGGCAACCTGCTTCCTGGAATTCCATCGCTACTGTGAGGTCCCCTCCTTCTTAACCCAGGAGATTATTTCTAAGAGAAGGTAATGCCCGAGAAAAAGATCAGAATTAAATTGAAATCCTTTGACCATAAGGTCCTGGATGATTCGTTGGCCCAAATTGTGGGAGTAGTGGAGGGGACAGGGGCAGGGGTAGTGGGGCCTATTCCTTTGCCTACTAAACTGGAGAAGTTCTGTGTTATTCGTTCTCCATTTATCGATAAGGATTCCCGGGAACAATTCGAGATCAGGACTCATAAAAGAATTCTGGATATCGTAAACCCCTCCTCAAGGACAGTAGATGCCCTGACCAGATTGGAACTACCCGCAGGGGTGGACATTGAGGTAAAGCTATGATACGAGGAGTGATGGGCAGAAAGCTGGGCATGGGTACATTTTTCGCACCTTCGGGCCGGTGCTTTGGAGTAACCCAGGTTAGGGTCGGGCCCTGCTACGTGACTCAGATAAAGACCAAACATAGAGATGGCTATAATGCGCTGCAGATCGGATTTGAGGAAGGTAAGAAATTGAGTCAGCCGGAGATGGGCCACTTAAAGCACGTGGGGAAGAGGCTTAAGGTGCTTTGTGAGTTCAGGTGTGATGACCCAGAGGAAGCCGAGCTGGGCCAGGAAATTCTGGTGGATATGTTTAAACCTGGGGATAAGATATCTGTGAAGGGAGTATCTAAGGGAAAAGGATTTGCCGGGGGAGTGAAAAGGTATCACTTTAGGGGAGGCCCTAAAACTCATGGCCAGTCCGATCGCCAGCGCGCCCCGGGATCAATAGGAGGTACCACCTACCCGGGAAAGGTATTCAAGGGAAAGAAAATGGCCGGACATATGGGTTCGCGTGAGGTAACTATTGGGGGAACGGAAGTGGTCGGCGTTGACCCGGAGAAAAACCTTCTTCTCCTGAAGGGAGGAGTTCCTGGAGCGCCCGGGAGCATGGTAATTTTGAGGAAAGAGAAATGATGGTTCCGCTATTAACTCAAGATGGGGAGAAGATAGATGAAATTGAGGTGAGCCCTTCCGTTTTTGGGGTTCCCTTTAATGAGGTGATAGTGCACCAGGCAATGGTGGCTGCTCTTTCCGGAAAGCGCCTGGGCACAGCAAGCACCAAGACGCGGGGGGAGGTGAGAGGAAGCACCCGAAAGCTCTACCGCCAGAAGCATACCGGAAGGGCCAGGAGGGGAAGCCTTAGATCTCCTCTTCTTCGGGGGGGAGGAGTAGCGTTTGGCCCTCATCCCAGAAGCTATAGGAAGCAGATTCCCCGCAAGGCTAGAAGATTGGCCTTATGCTGCCTGCTCTCAGCCAAGTTTACGGAGGAAAAACTTCTGGTGGTGAACAAATTTGAGCTCCCGCCCAAAACAAAGGAAGCCATCTCCTGCCTTAAACTTTTAGGAGTGGATGAGGGAAGAGCCTTAGTGGTCACCTCTCAAGTGAACCAAAACCTGATCCTGGCTATGAGGAACCTTCCTTACGTGAAGACGCTCCCTGCCCACACCCTGAACCTAGTTGATCTTTTGGCTTATCCCTTCCTGATCCTTGACTATGATGCGTTGATGAAGGTAGAGGAGATATGGGGAGATGGATAATCTTTATCGGGTACTACTTCGGCCGGTGATTACAGAGAAGGCAACCCTGCTTAAAGAGGAAGGCAAGTACGTGTTTGAGGTGTCCCGAGGAAGCCGAAAGAGAGAAATAGGGAAGGCAGTGGAAAAGGCCTTCCGTGTCAAAGTAAAGTCGGTCAATATAGTGAACCTGCATGGAGAAATGATAAGAAGAGGGAGAGTGAAGGTAAAGACGTCTCCTCGGAAGAAGGCTATTGTGACCCTTATGCCGGGAGAGAAAGTTGAGTTCTTCGAAGGGATATGAAAAAGTATAAGCCGACCTCACCGGGTAGGAGGTGGATGGTAAGCGCGGATTTTTCTGAGCTTACTAAAAAGGATCCGCAAAAGTCGCTTCTTTCCCCCCTCAAAAAGAAGGGGGGTCGTAATAATCAAGGGAAGATTACGGTTAGGCACCGTGGGGGGGGAGCAAAGCGAATGTGGAGGAGGATAGACTTCAAGAGGGATAAGTTTGATGTGGTAGGGCAAGTGGCCTCAATTGAATATGACCCCAACCGCTCCGCTCGTATTGCCCTCATTAAGTACCCGGACGATGATAAACGCTACATTCTGGCCCCCCTGGGGCTTTCGGTAGGGGATAGTGTGGTCTCATCTACCGATGCGAGTCTTCGACCAGGAAATGCTCTTCCTTTGGGGAAGATACCGCTGGGAACAGCAGTACATAATCTGGAACTCAATCCAGGAAAGGGTGGACAGGTGGTAAGATCGGCAGGAAACTATGCTCGGGTTATAGGAAGTGAAGATCGTTATGTTCTGGTGGAGTTCCCTTCTGGAGAGGTGAGGAGGGTCTTGAGCTCCTGCCGGGCGACTATAGGCCAGATAGGGAATGTAGAACATGAGGGTGAAGTCTTAGGGAAGGCGGGCCGGAAAAGATGGATGGGGTTTCGCCCTCATGTCCGGGGTTCAGCCATGAGCCCCCGTGATCATCCCCATGGGGGAGGAGAGGGAAAGTCTCCCCGGGGTATGGCGCCTAAGACTCCCTGGGGTAAACCTGCTCTGGGCCCCAAGACCAGAGGTAGTAAGCTTTCGGATAAATTTATTGTCAGAAGAGGAAAGAAGTAGATGGGAAGGTCAGTAAAGAAGGGACCATTTGTGGATAAAAAGTTACTTCTGAGGATAGAGGAACAACGTCGCTCAGGAAAGAAAGAGGTGATAAGGACGTGGTCTCGTGCTTCGATGGTCGTTCCTCAGATGATCGGATGTACCATCGGGGTGCATGATGGAAGGAGGCATGTTCCGGTATTTATCACTGAAGATATGGTAGGGCACAGATTGGGCGAGTTTTCCCCTACCCGGACTTTCCGGGGTCACGTGAGGAAATGAGGGTAAAAGCGTGTGCTTACGATGTAGGCATGTCTCCTCTTAAGCTCCGGAGGGTGGCAGATAGGATACGCGGAAAAAGGACAGAAGAGGCGCTTTCTATCCTGGAGTTTATTCCCTCACCAGCTGCCCGGGCTCTATACAAGGTAATACGGTCAGCATGTGCCAATGCTGAGAACAACTTCCAGATGGCTTCCCAGCTTCGAGTTTGTGAAATCTTCGTGGATAAAGGACATACCCTGAAAAGGGGAAGGGCTGGCTCTCGAGGGTACTTTTATCCTATACTTAGAAGATCTTCTCATATCACCGTGGTGGTGGAAGGAGAGATAATTGGGGCATAAAGTTCATCCCATAGGCTTCAGACTAGGGCAGACCAAAACTTGGGCTTCCCGTTGGTATGCTGAGGATGGGTTTAAGGATCTACTGCTCGAGGATATAAGCTTAAGGAATAGAATCTTTTCCTTCTATCCCGGGGGTAGGATATCTCGAGTAGAGATTGAGCGAGGAAATGAAGTAGCCGTAACTATCTATACTGCCCGGCCAGGAATAGTCATCGGTAAGGCAGGACAAAGGGTAGATGAACTCCGGGCTCTCCTGGAGAAAGAGGTAGATAAGAGGATAAGGCTTAACATCAAGGAGATAAACCTGCCGGAGATAGATGCTCACCTGGTGGCGGAGGATGTTGCTCTGCAGCTTGAGCGCCGTATTTCTCCCCGCCGAGCCATAAGACAGGCCATATTCCGGGCTATGGAGGCGGGGGCCAGGGGAATAAAAGTGCAGTGTTCAGGGAGGTTGGGAGGACAAGAGATTGCCCGAAGAATAACTATACATGAAGGGGGAGTCCCCTTGCATACCATAAGGGCGGACATTGACTATGGGTTTGTTGAAGCGAATACCGCCATGGGCAAAATAGGGGTAAAAGTGTGGATCTACCACGGAGATATTCTTCCCCCCGCTCACGAGGAAGAGATACACGAAGAAGAGGTAGAGGATGTTACAGCCAAAGCGGACGAAATACCGGAAGCAACATAGAGGAAGAAGAAAAGGGGTTTCGAAAGATTCCCTTTCCTTCGGTGAGTTTGGTTTGGTGAGCTCAGAAGGAGTCTGGATTACTGATCGTCAGATTGAGGCCGCCAGAAGAGTAATTGTCCGCTATCTGAGAAAGGGAGGGAATTTGTGGATTCGCATCTTCCCCGATAAGCCAGTGACCAAAAAACCTGCCGAGACCAGGATGGGTAGTGGGAAGGGAAATATTGACCATTGGGTAGCTCCGGTAAAGAGGGGAAGGGTGCTATTTGAAATAAGCGGAATAGAAAGAAGGACAGCCGAGGAGGCCTTCCATCTTGCTTCCTATAAGCTTCCCTGTGCTACCCGATTAGTATACCGAGATGAAGGCTAAGGAATTAAGGTCTCTCCCTTCTCCGGAGCTCAAAAGGAGGCTTGCTGAGGCTTATGATGCGGAATTTAACCTGCGCTTCCGACTGGCCACTAAGCAACTCCAAAACTTCCAAGAGCTCAAGAAGGTGAGGAAAGATATTGCCCGTATAAAGACGATAATCCGGGAGGGGGAGATCTATGGTCAGGAAGGTTAGGCAGGGTAAGGTGGTAAGCGATAAAATGGATAAGACGGTGGTGGTGGAAGTGGAAACATTGCGGCGTCATCCGCGATATAAGAAGGTGGTGAGATATAGGAAGAGGTTTAAAGCCCATGACGGGGAGAATGCGGCTAAAGAAGGGGATAAAGTGAAGATAATGGAAACTCGCCCTTTATCTCGAGAAAAGAGATGGAAGGTGGTTGAGGTTATAGGAGATGATTCAGACTTACACCAACCTTAAGGTAGTGGATAATACCGGGGCCAAGATTATCCGCTGCATTAACATCCCGGGAGGGACCAGAAGAAGATATGGTCGGGTGGGAGATGTGATCGTGGCTTCGGTGAGAGAAGCTGTTCCCCGGGGTCAGGTGAAGAAAGGAGATATAGTACGAGCGGTGGTAGTAAGAGTGGCTCAAAATTATCGCCGTCTTGATGGTTCCTACATTAAATTTGATGATAACGCTGCCGTCATCATCGGGGATAAGGGCAGCCCCACCGGGACCAGGGTATTCGGCCCGGTGGCCCGAGAACTCAGAGAGAAGAACTTCACCAAAATAATCTCCTTAGCTCCAGAGGTGGTATGAGAATAAGGAAGGGTGATACCGTGTTGGTCATTTCAGGAAGGGATAGGGGCAGGAAGGGAAAGGTTCGCTTGTCCTTCCCCCGAAAGGAGGAAGTGGTGGTAGAGGGAATCAATGTTGTGAAGCGGCATGCTAGGCCCATACAGGGGGCCAGGCAGGCAGGAATAATACAGACGGAGGCTCCTATATACGTTTCTAAGCTGATGCTCATCTGCCCCCGGTGCGGCAAGCCCACCAGAGTGGGGTTCAAGACCTTACCCGATAAAAAAGTAAGATTATGCCGGAAGTGTGGAGAGGTGATCGACTGATGGAACCCCGGCTTAAACAGAAGTACAAATCAGAAGTGGTACCTAAGCTTCTGGAAGAGCTTGGCTATCGTACTTCCATGCAGGTTCCCAAGATTGAGAAGGTGGTACTCCACATTGGTTTGGGGGAGGCTATAAGCAATCCCAAGGCCCTGGAGGAAGCAGAAAGGGACTTAACGATTATCTCGGGACAGAAACCGGTGCTGAGAAGGGCTAAAAAGTCCATCTCTCAATTTAAGCTAAGAGAAGGGATGTCTATTGGGATGATGGTGACGCTTAGAGGAAAGCGAATGTATTATTTTCTGGATAGATTATTCAATGCCGTTCTTCCCCGCATCAGGGATTTTAGAGGTGTGCCTCCAGACTCTTTTGATGGCCGAGGAAACTACAGCTTAGGACTTAAGGAGCAAACCATTTTCTCCGAGATAGATTATGAAAAGGTGGGAAAATTGAGGGGTCTTCAGATTACCATAGTGAGCAATGCTAGAAGTGATGAGAAAGGAAGAAGGCTACTTTCCCTCCTGGGAATGCCCTTTTCTGGCTATGGCTAAAGTTAGCGATATAGTTAAATCTAAGAGGCCACCGAAGTATAAGACCAGGCAAAGGAACCGCTGCGCCCTATGTGGTAGACCACGGGCTTACATGCGTAAGTTCGGACTTTGCCGTATCTGTTTTCGAGAATATGCCTTAAAGGGAGAGATACCCGGAGTAACGAAATCGAGCTGGTGATGACAGATCCCATAGCAGATATGCTGACCCGAATAAGAAATGCTCAAGCTGCAGGTCATGATTTTACCCTACTCCCTTTATCCAATATAAAACTTTCCATCGCCCGTATTATGAAGGAAGAGGGATTCATCGAAGGCTTTGAGATAGTAAGGGGAAGGGTGGGACAAATGATAAAGGTATGGCTCCGGTATACGCCGGATAGAAAGCCCCTCATTTTAGGTCTTAAGCGGGTAAGCCGGCCTGGGCTTCGGATATACGCCAAGAGAGGGGAGATACCCCGGGTCTACTATGGAGGATTAGGCATTACCATTCTCTCCACTTCCCAGGGCCTGATGACGGGTAAGGAAGCATGGAGAAAAAATTTGGGTGGAGAGTTACTCTGCTATGTATGGTAGGATATGTCGCGTGTAGGAAGAAACCCTATCCCTATTCCTCCTGAGGTTAAACTCAAGATAGAGGGGAATAAAGTTGAGGTAGAGGGACCCAAAGGGAAGTTATCTCGCATCTTTCATCCTGATATGGAGATCTCTGAGGTTTCAGAGAAAGCTTACGTCCTCCGCCCCAGTGATAAATGGATACACCGCTCCCTGCATGGTCTTACCCGCACCCTTCTGGCCAACATGATAAATGGGGTGAGCAAAGGGTTTGAGAAGGATCTGGAGCTTCAGGGTATGGGTTATCGAGTGCAAAGGCAAGGGGAAAAGCTCATCCTCCAGGTGGGATACAGTCACCCTGTGGAAGTCTCTCCTCCTCCGGGTATATCCTTTGAGGTTTCGGGTAACCGGATCAGGGTTTCAGGCCTGGACAAGGAGACGGTGGGTGAGGTAGCCGCTCAAGTAAGAAGGGTACATCCTCCAGATCACTATAAAGGTAAGGGAATAAGGTATGTGGGGGAGAGGATAAGGCTTAAGCCGGGCAAAGCGGGTAAGGCAGTGGGGAAGAAAGGATGAAGCTAAGGCAGAAAAGGCACTTAAGGATAAGGAAGCTACTGAGAGGAAGTAAGGAGCGCCCTCGCCTTTGTGTCTACCGAAGTTTGAATCATATCTATGCCCAGATCATTGACGATGAAAACGGATATACTCTTACCCATGCCTCAACCTTGAGCCCGGAACTCCGGGAGGAGCTCCGGGGGGAGACCAAGGCAGAGAGAGCATCTCTAGTGGGGGCATTGATTGCTCGCAAGGCGGGGGCACGCGGAATATCGACGGTAGTATTTGACCGGGGGGGCTACCGGTATCATGGTCGAGTTAAGGCATTGGCCGAGGCAGCAAGGAAGGAGGGGTTAAGGTTTTAGTGGATGATGAACTAGAGGAGAAGGTAATCCAGGTGAACCGGGTGACCAAGGTCGTAAAGGGAGGAAAAAGGCTCCGGTTCAATGCTTTGGTGGTGGTGGGGGATAAAAAGGGTCAGGTAGGGTGCGGCATGGGAAAGGCGAGCGAGGTTTCCGGGGCAGTAAGAAAGGCCGGTGCCGCTGCCAGGAAGAACCTCATCCAGGTTCCTCTGAAGGACAATACCATTCCCTGCCAAATGACAGCTAAATTCGGGGCAGCCAGGGTGTTGCTTAAGCCGGCTTCTCCCGGAACAGGGTTGGTGACGGGAGGGGGAGTACGAGCGGTGATGGAGCTTTCAGGGGTGGAGGATGTATTATCCAAGCAACTAGGAAGTAGAAACCCTATAAATGTAGTACAAGCCACCATCGAAGCTCTAAAAAAGATTGAGGAGCTTAAGATGATCAGCAATATGAGAAGAGAGGGAAAAAGTGCCCAAGCTTAGCATCACGTGGGTCAAAAGTAGCATTGGCTACTCCCAAGGTCAAAAGCAAACCATAAGGGCGTTGGGGTTTCGCCGCCTTAATCAAAGGGTGGAAAAGGAAAGGTCTCCGGAAATATTGGGCATGGTAGCCAAAGTGCGGCATCTGGTCGACGTCGAGGAGCTAGATGATAGCTCAGAATGAACTTAAACCCCCTTTACCCCGACGTAAGAGAAAGCGGATAGGAAGGGGACTGGGAAGCGGACACGGTAGGTACTCAGGGAGGGGGATGAAGGGTCAGAAGGCGAGGTCGGGAGGGGGTGTGGCCCCCTATTTTGAGGGAGGGCAAACTCCTTTAACCAAAAGGCTGCCTCAAAAGAGGGGGTTTAAGAATATGTTCAGGGAAGTCTACCAGGTGGTAAATGTGGGGAGCCTCAACCGCTTTGAAGGGGAGGTGAATCCTCAACTTTTATTCACCGCGGGGTTAATCTCCGACCTTAAGAAAAAAGTTAAAATCTTGGGAGAAGGTGAGCTTGAGAAAAAGCTCACCGTAAAAGTACATGAGTTCTCGGCTAAAGCTTGCGCCAAGATTGAATCACCGGGGGGTGAGGTTATAAGGTTAGATGCAAAAAAGACAGACCGCACTACCTAGACCTGTAAAGGCGGTAGTGGATTCGCTGCGCATTCCCGACCTCAGGAATAAAATACTGTTTACCTTCGGGATAATCGTTATCTTCCGTTTTCTGGCCCATATTCCCATACCTGAGGCTGACCCTGATAGCTTAGCCAGGCTTTTTGAGAGAAATGAGATGCTGGGGATGCTCGACATGTTCAGCGGGGGCATGCTGCGTGACTTCAGCATTGCTGCCTTAGGGATATATCCCTACATCACTGCCTCCATCGTAATGACACTTTTGGTCCCGGTTATCCCCGCCCTTCAAGCTCTTTCGGCTGAGGGAGAGGCAGGGAGAAGGAAAATAAACCGCTATACCCACTTTTTGACTGTTCCTATGGCTGTTCTGGCTGCTTGGGGACAGATGGCTATAATGCAGAACTCTGACCCCCCGGTTCTGTGGGGCCTGGATACTCTATCTAAAGTTACCATCATCGCCACCCTTACGACAGGGACGATGCTCTTGGTGTGGCTGGGGGAACGGATTACAGAAAGGGGGATCGGGAATGGCATCTCCATCCTCATATTTAGTGGTATAGTGGCGGGATACCCGGAGATAATAGGTCGAAGTAAACTTCTCTCTGAGGCCAACTTCGGTGGAGTGACAGGTTTCTTCTTGATTACCCTTATCACCATATTGGGCATTGTTTTACTCACTGAGGCTACCCGGCGTATACCCGTGCAGTACTCCCGAAGTATGATCCGGGGGGGGAGAGTATATCGCCAGGGGGGGTCAACCTCCATTCCTCTACGCCTTAACAGCGCAGGAATGATTCCTCTCATCTTCGCCATGTCGGTCATTCTCCTTCCCGTGACCGTAGCTAACTTTATCGGGGGGGGTTTTTCGGAGACGGTGCAAAATTGGCTGGGGATAACTACCTGGCTATACTGGATCTTGTTTTTCCTGCTGGTGGTGGCCTTCACCTTTTTTTATACTGCCATAACTTTTGAACAGATGAACCTTCCGGAGACTCTACAAAAGCAGGGGGGCTTCATACCCGGAATCCGCCCTGGTAAGGGTACCTCTGAGTACCTGAACCGAACCATAAACCGCATCACCTGGGGGGGTGCTCTGTTCTTAGCTGTGATAGCCATTATGCCCTTCATCGGGTACAAGATCACCAGCGTGATGATCTTGACTTCTGCCGCAGGCCTGCTCATCGTGGTGGGAGTGGCCCTGGATACCATGAAGCAGCTGGAGGCACAACTGGCTATGCATCGTTATGAAGGGTTCATAAAATAGGAAAAAAATGGCCTTACGCAGAATTATAATGTTGGGCGCACCAGGCTCGGGTAAGGGCACACAGGCAAAGTTTTTGGGGGATAAATTGGACCTGGTTCACATCTCATCGGGTGACCTCTTTCGAGAGGCGCAGAAAAATGGTACCGAGCTGGGAAAGTTGGCTAAATCATATATGGAAAAGGGGGAGCTTGTTCCCGATAATGTTACCGTGAGGATGGTGGTAGATCATATCTTACCCCTTAAGGATGAGGGCTTCATACTGGATGGATTTCCTCGTAACCTGAGCCAGGCCCGGGCGCTGGATAGGGCCTTAGAAGAGGAGAAGATACCCATTGAGCTGGTCGTTAACCTCAAGGTACCTCAGGATATTCTTCTCCGCCGTCTAAGCGGAAGGAGAATGTGTCGGAACTGTGGGGAGATATATAATGTCTACACTCTTCCCCCTCAAGTGGAGGATAGATGTGATAAGTGCAGTGGTGAACTCTATCAGCGTGCAGATGACACTGAGGAGGTAGTTCGGCACCGCATAGAAGTGTATACCAAGGAGACGCAGCCCTTGGTTGGGTACTATCAGCACCGGGGAAAGCTATCCGAGATAGAAAATGAGAACGACATAAATGTGGTGAGAGAGAACCTTATGAGGCTACTTGAATGATAATCATTAAGAACGATAAGCAAATACTTCTGATGAGGAGAGCGGGCAAGATTACAGCAGAGATACTTGAGACACTAGCCGAAAATATAAAGGCAGGAATGAAGACCAAGGAGCTAGATACCATTGCTGAGACAGAGCTTGCCAAAAGGGAAGCTAAGTCATCCTTTAAGGGCTACCACGGATTCCCCGGGAACCTGTGTGTGTCTATAAACGATGAGATAGTGCATGGCATTCCCGGTGAGCACATTATTCAGGAAGGAGATATAGTATCTTTGGATTTCGGTGCGGTGTATAATGGATGGCAGGGGGATTCTGCTCTGACCTTGGGAGTAGGGAGGATAGACCCGGAGGCAAGTCGCCTGATAGAAGTAACCCGAGAGGCTTTGGTGGCGGGGATTGGTAAAGCCAGAAGGAAGGCTCACTTGGGAGATATTTCGGCGGCTATTCAATCTTATGTGGAAGACAGAGGTTTTTTGTGGTGAGGGAATACACCGGGCATGGTATAGGAAGAGAGATGCATGAGGATCCCAGCATCCCCAATTTTGGAGTCCCGGGCACAGGCCCCAGGCTAGAGAAGGGAATGACGTTAGCTATAGAGCCGATGGTGAATGCTGGGGGGTGGAGAACAAAGCTCGCTTCCAACGGCTGGACAGTGCTTACCCGGGATGGGAGTCTTTCTGCCCATTTTGAGCATACCATTCTCATAACTGAAGGAGAGGCAGAGATACTCACTGTAGCTTAAGCTTAGATGGCGCAGAGAGAGAGAATAGAGGTTGAGGGAAAGGTGATCAAGTGTCTCCCCAATACCATGTTCGAAGTAGAGTTGCCTAATGGTCATAAGGTGTTGGCTCACACATCAGGGAAGATGAGACGGCATTTTATCAAGATGCTCCCCGGGGATAGAGTGTTGGTGGAACTTTCACCCTATGACTTAAGCCGGGGTCGCGTTACCTATAGGTTGAAATAATGAAGGTTTCATCTTCGGTTAAGCGCAGGTGTAATAAGTGCAAGGTCATACGACGTAAAGGCGTGGTGAGGGTGATATGTGAGAACCCGCGCCATAAGCAAAGGCAGGGTTAGGATGGTTCGTATCGTAGGAGTTGACCTGCCCAAGGGAAAACAGATAGGGATAGCCCTGCGGTATATCTATGGGATAGGCCCTACCTTGTCTTTGAAAATCCTTTCTTCGGTAGGTGTAGACGCAGCAAAGCCTACCCATAAACTCAGTGAAGAGGAAATAGAGCGTATCCGCGACAGTCTGCGGAGCCATAAGGTTGAGGGTGAGCTCAGAAGGGAAGTTGACCTAAATATAAAACGTCTCCGGGAGATTGGCTGCTATCGGGGCTTAAGGCATCGCGGGCGCCTTCCGGTCAGAGGCCAGAGGACCAGAACTAATGCCCGTACTAAGCGGGGGCCGCGCCAGACGGTGGCCGGAAGAGGAAGAAGGAGGGGGGTAGCTAAGAAGTAATGCCCAAGAAGAGAAAAGAGCGAAGGACAGTACCTTACGGGAGGGTGTATATTCAGTCTACATTCAACAATACCATTATCACCGTGACTGACCTTCAAGGAAAGGTAGTCACGTGGGGGAGTAGCGGTAGTGCAGGATTTAAAGGGTCACGCAAGGGAACTCCCTATGCTGCTCAGCTAGCGGCCCAAGGTGCAGTCAAGAAGGCCAAGGATTGTGGTATGCACCAGGTGGAGGTATATGTCAAGGGGCCGGGGAGTGGTCGAGAAGCAGCTATTCGCACCCTTCAAGCCTCAGGGCTCCAGGTAGTAAGCATCCGAGATGTAACTCCCATACCTCACAATGGCTGCCGTCCCCCCAAGAGGAGAAGGGTATAACATGGCTAGGTATACTGGTCCCGCGTGCAAGTTGTGCCGGGGGCTAGGGCAGAAGCTTATGCTCAAAGGAGAAAGGTGTGCTGGCCCTAAATGTCCTCTAGAGAAGAGACATTCTCCACTGAGGAGGCAAAGCCATGGCCGACGACGGCGTATCTCAGAGAGAGGGTGGGAGCTCAAGGAGAAGCAGAAGGCAAGAATAAGTTATGGACTCATGGAGCGCCAGTTTAAGAATCTTTTCGTTCGGGCAAAAGAAATGCCCGGAATAACCGGAGACAACCTCCTTATTCTTCTGGAGAGGCGACTGGACAATGTTGCCTACAGATTGGGTTTTGCCGCCTCCCGTCGTGAGGCACGTCAAATAGTAAGCCACGGACATATCGCCGTCAACGGCAGAAAGCTCCCGTTTCCTTCCTATATGGTGAATGAGGGAGATACTATCTCCTTCCAGGGAGACAAGGAACTTAAGGCGAAGGAAGTTGAGGATAGATTTATTCCCCCCTGGCTTAGTCTGGATAGGGAGAACCTGGTGGGAGGAATGGTACGGTACCCCGAAGTAAATGAGGTGGGGGCTACTTTTGATACCCGGTTGATTGTGGAGTACTACTCGAAATGACTGGAGTTGAATGTCAGGAGGGCGTAAATTATGCCCGGTTTTCTATCTACCCTTTAGATAGGGGCTGGGGGATAACCCTGGGTAATTCTCTACGTCGAGTGCTATTAAGCTCCTTACCCGGGACAGCGGTTACCTGGGTAAGGGTAGAGGGGATAGAGCATGAATTCTCGCCTCTGCCCCATGTGGTAGAGGATGTAGTCGATTTTTTGTTGAATGTAAAGGCGGTGAGGATTCGCCCCTTAGTAGCATCCCCCGAGGGTAAGCTTGTTTTGGAAGCGGAGGGAGAAGGTGAGGTTTTGGCAGGAGCCATCAATTGTCCAGCGGAGTTTGAGATAGCTAACCCTGAGTTTCACCTGGCTACCCTGGATGACCCTGAGGCAAGGCTCTATGTGGAGTTGAATGTGGAGAGTGGAGTAGGGTTCAAGGAAGCCGGCGACAAAGATGGGCTACCTCTGGGAGCGATACCGATAGATGCTGTCTTAACCCCCGTAAGGAAGATAAGCTATGATACTGAGGAGCTTCCCAGCGGAGAGGAGAAGCTCATTTTAGAAGTATGGACTGATGGGACGATTTCGGGAAGAGAAGCAGTTAGAAGGGCAGCCCTCATCATCCAAAATAAGCTCTCCCTATTTTCAGAAAAAGGTACCCCTGCTGCCTCGACCACTGATAGTTCACTTGCGGAGCTGGGGCTTTCTTCACATACCTTGAATGTCTTAAGGAGGGGCAGGATAAGTACGTTGGGAGATCTTGTATCCCACAGCAAAAAGGAGCTTATGTTACTTAGAAGTTTTGGTCCCAAAAGTCTAGAAGAGGTAGAAGAAAAGTTGAGGGAGAGAGGATTGTCTTTTTCTGAAGATGAGACACCAGAAGAAGAATAAAGCTTCGCATCGAGAGGTAACCATGTACCGAGGGCTGGTTAGCAGTCTTCTTACTCAGGAGAGGATCATTACCACTGAGGCGAGGGCCAGGGGCATTCGCCCTCAAGCAGAGAAGCTAATCACCCTGGGAAAGAGGGAAAACCTTCAGGCGAGAAGATTGGCTGTGCAAAGAATAGGTCATAAGAAGGCGGTAAGGAAATTATGGGATGAGATATCACCTCGCTATGCCCAGAGGAAGGGAGGCTATACTCGCATAGTCAAGCTAGGGAATCGCCATGGGGATGGAGCGCCTATGGCCATCATCGAACTTGTGAAGTAAAGGTGGTAGTGCTGGTGGTAGAATATGAGGGTACCGCTTACTATGGGTTCCAGCGTCAGAAAGGTTTACCCACCATCCAGGCCGAACTGGAGGAGGCTCTGTACCGGCTGTGTGGCGAGAGACCTCGTCTGCTCTATGCCAGCCGCACTGATCGGGGAGTTCATGCTATGCGTCAAATGGTAGGTTTCGACACTAAGACAAACTTTTCCCCATCTACCTGGATTAAGGGGTTGAATTTCTATCTCCCACAAGACATCGGTGTGAGGAACTGTTTTGGGGTAGACGATGGTTTTGATGTCCGGAAGGCCAAGTCCAGAGAATATGGATATGTCATACTGAATTGCCCCACCCTTTCCCCACTCCTGAGGAGGTTTTCCTACTTCATTCCTCATCCCTTAGATGTGGAGGAAATGGAGGAAGCAGCCAAGTTCCTCCGGGGAGAGCATGACTTTGTCTCCTTCTCCCCGGTTAAGGAAAGAACGGTACGCCATATCTACAATGCGGGCTTTGAGAGGAGAGAAGATCATAGGCTATTGTTTAAGGTAGTGGCAAATTCCTTCCTTTCTCACCAAGTGAGAAGTATGGTGGGTGGGCTTATACGGGTGGGGCTGAAAAGGAAAAAAGCAGAGGAATTTAGACAGGAGATGGAGCTCGGAAAGCCTATTGGTCCGGTGGCTCCTCCTCATGGTCTATTCTTAGTGAGGGTTAATTATGAAAATGAAAACTTACACTCCTAAGGTAGGGGATATCCAAAGGAAGTGGCATCTGATAGATGCTGAGGGCAGGGTATTGGGGAGACTGGCCAGTGAGGTGGCTTTCCTTCTTCAGGGAAAATTAAAAACTTACTATTCCCCGAACGTAGACGTGGGAGACTTCGTAGTGGTAGTGAATGCATCCGGAATAAGGGTGACCGGAGATAAGCTCAAGAAAAAGGTTTATTTCCGACATTCAGGGTATCCCGGGGGTATAAAGAGGGCAACGCTGGAGGAGATGAACCGTAAAAAGCCTGCCTGGGTGGTAGAGCATGCGGTAGGAGGAATGCTCCCCAAGAATAAGTTAGGGCAGAGGATGGTGAGAAGATTGCATGTCTACCCTGGATCCTGGCACCCCCATAAGGCACAAGTTAAATGAGCGAAGATTATTATTACGGGACAGGTAGAAGGAAGGAAGCAGTAGCCCGAGTAAGGCTCTACTCTGGGGGAAAGGGTATGGTCATTAATGATAAATCCCTGGAAGAAGCTTTCCCTCTGTTTACCCACCGTTTGTGGATCACAAAGCCGCTTCGGGTAACCCAAACTGAGGATAGGTTTGAAGTGAGGACCAAGGTAGAGGGCGGAGGAATATCGGGACAGGCAGAGTCCATAAGACACGGCATTTCCCGGGCGTTGGTAGTCGCCGACCCCAGCCTTAAACCGCTGCTTCGCTCACACGGACTTCTCACCCGGGATGCCAGAGTGAAGGAGAGAAAAAAGTACGGGCTGAAACGGGCCCGAAAGGCAAAGCAGTACCGAAAGAGGTAATTGACATCTTCGATGCGGGAAATTATCTTTTAAATGAATGATGAAGCCTTACAGATTAGGCTACTTGGGGCTTTTAGGTTTTTAGAAGGAGAGCTTAAGTATACTTGGCCTGTTTGCTTTTTTTGCACTGTTCGGCTTACTTAAACCCAAAGAGCAAGCGTAAAATCAGATGTGCGGGAGTGGCTCAGCGGTAGAGCGTCTCCTTGCCAAGGAGAAGGTCACGAGTTCAAATCTCGTCTCCCGCTCTCGTTTCTCGGCGACGTAGCCAAGTGGTTAAGG
>DFBE01000079.1:0-2609 GCA_002367275.1 Dehalococcoidia bacterium UBA3088
CGGTTTCTGGTAAATTTGGGCCAACTTTGGTTGACTTTGCTAGCTTGCATGGTATAATAAATGGGTTTTTCGCGGAACAGGATCTTCTAAGGGATGAAAGAGGAGAGAAGAATTGGGGTTTATGTTTGCCATTGTGGGTTGAACATCGCTGGCACTGTCGATGTAAAGAGAGTGGCAGAATATGCTGCTACTCTCCCCGGGGTGACGGTAGCTCGTGATTACCGCTATATGTGCTCTGATCCAGGGCAGGACCTTATAAAGACTGACATCCGGGAGCTGGGTTTAGACCGGGTGGTGGTGGCCTCCTGTTCTCCCCGGTTACATGAGCATACCTTTAGGAGTGCTTGTCAGGATGCGGGCCTTAACCCCTATCTTTGTGAGCACATAAGCATCCGAGAGCAGTGTTCCTGGGTACACGATGATACCGACATAAACACTAAAAAATCCCAGGATATTGTTCGCGCTGCAGTGAGGAGGGTTTACTGGCATGAGCCCCTGGAGGTTAAAGAAGCACCGCTTAACCCCAGCGTCTTGGTGGTGGGTGGGGGAATTGCTGGGATTCAGGCATCTTTGGACATTGCCGACGGAGAGAAAAAGGTTTACTTAGTGGAGAGAGATCCGTCCATCGGGGGACACATGATCCAGCTGGATAGGACCTTCCCCACCCTGGACTGCTCAGAATGCATCCTCACTCCTAAGATGACTGAAGTAGGCCAGCATCCTTACATCGAGCTTTTAGCCTATAGCGAAGTAGAAGAAATTACTGGGTCTATTGGCCAATTTAAGGTGAAGGTTAGAAAGAAGGCTAGACATATAGACGAAGCTAAATGTGTTGGCTGTGGTGTCTGTGAGGAGAAATGCCCCTGGAAAGTGCCGAGTGAATTTGAGATGAGTTTGGGGAAGAGGGGGGCTGCCTATATCCCCTTCCCCCAAGCTGTCCCCAACCTGGTAACGATAGATGCGGATCACTGCGTCTATATCCAGTCGGGAGGAAAGAAATGTGGAGCCTGCATAAAGTTCTGTGAAGCTAAAGCCATAACTCCAGAGACTCTTCTTAGTCAAACCGATCAAATCGTTGAGCTTGAGGTGGGTTCTATCATTGTAGCTACCGGATATGATCAATTTGACCCCCGAAGGATGCCTGAGTATGGCTATGGGAGGTACGATAACATCTTAACCGGGCTTGAATTTGAGAGGATGACCTGCGCCGGAGGACCTACCAAAGGGAAAATACAGCTTAAGAATGGGAGAGAGCCAGAGAGTGTAGCCATTATACATTGTGTAGGAAGCAGAGATGAAAATTACCATGAATATTGCTCCAGAGTATGTTGCATGTATGGCTTAAAATATGCTCACCTATTGAAAGAGCTTACCGATAACCGGGCTGAAGTTTATGAGATGTATATCGATATGCGCTGCTTTGGTGAGGGTTATGAGGAATTTTACCGCCGAATCTCTGAGGAAGGGGTCATATTCATTCGGGGGAAGGCGGGGGATATAATTCCTGAGAGTGGCAAACTGGTGGTCAACTGTGCGGATACTCTACTGGGAAAGGTTCTGCGTATTCCAGTGGATATGGTCATCCTGTGCTGTGCCCTGGAGGCACGTTCAGATGCTGACCAAGTAGCCAGTCTCTTTACCCTTAACCGAAGGGCCGATGGCTTTCTCCTGGAGACTCATCCTAAGCTCGCCCCAGTAGATACGCCCACCGACGGAGTGTTCATTGCTGGATGCTGTGTTGGTCCCCGGGATATCCCCGATACCGTGGCTCAGGGGTCAGCAACCGCGTCCAAGGCTCTTTCCCTCATAAGTAAGGGAAAGGTAACTCTGGAGGCAGCTATAGCCCATGTGGATGAGACCCTGTGTCTGGGATGTGGACGGTGTGAGGAGATATGTACCTTCCATGCTCCTAAAGTTATAAGTAAAGATGGGACTATGGTGTCTAGCGTTAATGAGTCCTTGTGTAAAGGATGCGGAGCCTGTGCAGTAGTCTGTCCTACCGGTGCCATGTCGGTAAGGCACTATAAACCTGAGCAAGTATTGAGCATGGTGGAAGCTTTTACTGAAAGTTAAATGGGAGAGTTTGAGCCGCTTATAATCGCTTTTGGGTGCAATTATTGTACCTATGCGGCATCCGATCTGGCGGGGACAGCTCGGGTTAAATATCCTCATAACGTACGCCTCATAAGGGTAATGTGTAGCGGGATGGTGGATCCAGAGTATATCTTTCGAGCTTTTGAGGGAGGTGCTGATGGGGTGCTGGTGGCGGGCTGTCGTTATACGGATTGCCATTATATTGATGGCCCGGTAAAATGTGATGCCATGTTTGACAGGATTAGAAAGCTGATTCATGTACTTGGCCTGGAGGATAGTAGGCTTCGGCGTGAGATGATCTCCACCTCTGAGGGTATAATCTACGCCAGGGTAATTGAAGAGATGGTGCAGAATTTAAAGAAGTTGGGTCCTTCTCCTCTTAAAAAGCAAAGGAAGGAAGTTACGGCTTGAGCTTGCTTTTAAAAAATGCTTTATTTATACTTACTCACGGTGCTCCAATCTATCACATGGAGAAAAGGGGTAGCTGCAGGTTTTTTAACAGTAGCTACCTTTTT
>DFBE01000079.1:2672-4552 GCA_002367275.1 Dehalococcoidia bacterium UBA3088
TGTTACCAATGTGGCATGTGTACTGCTGTTTGCCCTTGGAATTTGGTTCGAAGCTTTGTTGTTCGCCGTATCATACATGAGGCCCAGCTTGGGGCAAGTAACTTCGGCAGCGAGGACATGTGGAATTGTGCCACCTGTCGTAGTTGTGTTCAACGCTGTCCTCGGGGTGTGGAGATAATAGACGTTATGAGGGCTTTACGCCGAGCAGTAGTTAGCCTGGGTATGGGCCCTGTTCCTGATGCCTTGCGAATTTCAGCCAAGAACATCGCCGGCATGGGCAATCCAGTTCGTGGAGAACCGGAAAAGCGGGCTGATTGGGCTAAGGATTTAGGGGTAAAAAAATTTGCTCCGGGCACTGAAATACTTTATTTTCCCTGTTGTATTCCTGCCTATGACCCTGATGTAAAAACAGTATCTCAATCTACTGCCACCATCTTTACCAAGCTGGGGGTTGATTTTGGCATTTTAGGCAGTGAGGAAAAATGCTGTGGTGAAGCAATTAGAAAGGCCGGATATGAAGATATATTTCAGAGCTTGGCTCAGAGCAATATTACTGCCTTTAACGATAGCGGCGTTAAGACTATGGTGGTTTCCTCACCACATTGCTATCATACCTTTAAGAATGAGTATCCCGAGCTCGGAGGCAAATTTCAGGTGCTTCACACCACTCAGTTCCTGGCTTCACTTATTGACCAGGGGAAATTGAAATTTTCTAAGGAAATAAACAAAAAGGTAATATACTCTGATCCCTGTTATTTAGGACGGCACAATGGTATATATGATGAGCCAAGAAAGATATTACAAAATATTCCCGGACTGGAATTAATGGAATTTCCTGATTCTCGTGAGGAAGCTCTTTGCTGTGGTGGCGGTGGAGGCAGAATCTGGATGGAGACCATGAAAGGAGAAAGGTTCTCTGATATAAGGCTAGAGCAGGCTCTTGAGAAAGGTGCAGATATAATAGCTTTGGCCTGCCCTTACTGTTTTCTTAATTATAGGGATAGCGTGCTCTCCATGGACAAAGCAGAGATTATTCAAGTTAAGGATATCTCTGAGCTTGTCGCTGAGGCAATGATGGGGGAATGAAGTAGATAGAAGGAGATAAGGCGATGACGACTATAGGACTTGATGAGGTTGATGAGGTTGTGGGTAAATACGAGGCCAAAAGTAGTGCGTTAATTCAGATATTACTGGAAATACAACGTAAAAACCGCTGGCTCCCCAAGGAAGTTTTGGCAAGGGTTGGAAAAGGACTGGGTATTCCTTTAAGTCAGATATATCAGATAGCCACCTTCTACAAAGCCTTCAGCCTTGTCCCTAAGGGTCAACATGTGGTTACCATATGTATGGGGACTGCCTGCCATGTTCGTGGTGCACCACGCATTCTTGATAGGGTGCAGGAGTCCATCAATATTGGACCGGGCGATACAACATCGGATTTAAAGTTCAGTTTGGAAACAGTAAACTGTCTTGGTTGCTGTGCCTTGGGCCCGGTGATGGTGGTGGATAGAGACTACAACGGTAAGATGACACCAGCAAAGGTAAAGGACATTCTTGAGAGCTATGATTAGGGGGAAGCTATGCCAAGGTTAAGTTCAGTCAATGAATTGGAGGAACTCAGACAAGATATATTGGCTAAAAGGGATCCCCAAAAGCCTTGTATTGCAATATGTGCCGGCACTGGCTGCCTTGCCCTTGGTTGCGACAAGGTTATCACAGCCTTTAGAGAAGAAGTCAAGAAACAAGGTTTAGAAGGCAAGGTAGATATTAGGGAGACAGGATGCCCTGGCTTTTGTGAAAACGGCACTGTGGCTACTATTTATCCTGAGGGGATTTTCTATATAAAAGTGGCGCCGGAAGATGCCACTGAGATTATTTCA
>DFBE01000027.1 GCA_002367275.1 Dehalococcoidia bacterium UBA3088
GAGAACCGAAGAGACTTTTCGAACCTATTTCTAGCCATTCCCTGGCAGATATGTTTGTTTTTGACCCCCATGTATCTGGTGGTACACGATTTCCTTCCCGGGATAATCTGTCTTATTCTACTTGCACTTCTCTCAGTAGTTCTATACTTCAGGTGGTATAGAGTCCTGCCCCGTAGCAGTGAAGATTAAAAGGAACTTTGGTTAGCCGGGGCATAAAATGGAGACTTACCTTGCTTTTCTGGTGCGCCGGTAGATATAGTAACCCATCAGGATGATGATGAAGATAAGAATAGGAATATCAAAGGGGCGCATCACCTCCCGAATATTCTCCCAGTTTTCCCCCAGAGCATACCCACCAATAGCTAAGCCGAGGCACCAGGGAAAAGAACCAAGGAAGGTAAGCAGGATAAAGTAGGGAAGATTCATCCGGGCAACACCGGCAGGGAGGGAGATGAAGGTGCGGACTACGGGAAGAAGGCGAGAAAAAAATACCGTTTTATTCCCGTATTTCGCAAACCATCTCTCAGCCAGATCAAGATCACGAGGAGAAAGCAGAACGTACTTGCCGTACCTCTCAACCAGCACCCTGCCTCCTTTAGCTCCCACATAATAGGCCACCAGGGAGCCCAGAAGACAGCCCAAGGAACCATAAAATCCGGCCAAGAAAACATATCCCATTCCCAGCCCTTCTTCCTTGATGAGCATCCAACCGCTTAAAGGCATGATGATTTCACTGGGAAGGGGAATGCAGGCGCTCTCTATGCTCATAAGGACCACCACTCCCCACCATCCCATGAAAGCATAAGCTTCCTGGATGAACTCCAGAACCTGCTGCTCCATCACATTGATATACCCAGCCAGCGCAGGATAGTGGGAAGCCCCCAGCTACCCAGATAGGCTACCCACGTTCCCTTAACTGTCTTACCTGCGCAGCAGGCGAAAAAAAACTTCCACAGGGGAAAGCGCATGGCCCCGGCAGTAGCCCCGATAAGGACAAATAAAGGGTTGGGTACTGAGGACGAAAAGAACAAAAACAGGGTACCTCTTTGCTTCATCCATCCTTCTATTTTAATGTAGCTGGAATAAAATCTGGTCTCAAAAGTCTTGCGCCCCCCTCGCCCCGCCATATAAGTGATCAGCACCCCCACCCCCTCACCCAACCCCGCCGCTAAGCCAACATAGTAGGGCGTTAAGATTCCCCCCATAGCAAACACCATCGGGAGACCAGGGACGGGAACGATGACCGTGCCCCCGGTTAAGACACTCATGACGAAAACACCAAAATAGCCATAGCCCTGGAGGTCTTCAAGCTTGTCCCGGTAGATAACTGCCAGTACGATGAGAGTTAAGACGATGGCTGCCGCCAGCAAAGATAGATACCATTCCCTGCTTTTTTCCTTAAGCATATACTCCTAAAAGCTGAATTCAAGCCTTCTTAAGATTATAACTTATGGTTTAAACTTCTCTTTAACCAGGCTAGAGAACTTAAGCTTCGAATTAGATGGTCATTATCAAAAGGGCTATCATTTGGGAGAGCTCATTTATGGCCCCATAATTATCCCCAGTAAGCCCCCCCAACTTTCGACGAAGGAAAAAGGATAAACCAAGGGTGAAAGCCATAACCCCCGCCATGCACAGGATCCCCCTCCACCCCAGGGCGGCGGCAACTATGAGAGAAAAAATAAAGGCAAAAGCTGCCCTTCGGGCAGTGACCTCACGTTTGAAGGCTGCCCCCATCCCTTCTCCTTTAGCTGGGGGAAAGGAAGCCATGGCGTATACCATAGCTGCCCTGGAAAGCGTGGGGGACAAAACCAAGGCCTTCATCCTTAAGTCATCGTCTAAAGAGGAAAGAAAGGCATATTCCAGAATGAACAGGATGACCACCCCTAAGACTCCATAGCTTCCCACCCGGCTATCCGACATCACCTCTAGCCTCCTCTCCCGGGAGGAGTGAACCCCTATCCCATCAAAAGTATCGATAAGCCCATCCACATGCATTCCCCCGCTCAGGAGAAGAAGAAGGGTCAGGATAAGAGCATTTCGCGCTGGATAAGGAAGGATCTCTCCCAAAAGCGTGTCCGCCCCCCACAGGATAAGGCCGAGAGCCAGCCCCACCAGGGGAAAGTAAGCCGTCGACTTCCCCAGGTCCTCCAGGGTGACCCCCCGATTCCCTAAGGGGAAGATGGTGAGAAAGCCAAAGGCTGAAAGTATCCTACGAAATTCCTGCTTCATTGAAGGTCTTCATCTGAGAGAGGATGTTAGTAGCTGCCTCACACAGGAAAATTCCCAGGGCTGCCCCTGTTCCTTCCCCCAACCTCATCCCCAAATTGAAAAGGGGGGAAAGCCCCAGATGTTCCAGGACGAATCTATGACCAGGCTCCACCGACAGATGGGAGGCAATGAGGTAATCCTTGACCTGGGGGCAAAGATCCGCGGCAATCAGGGCAGCCGCACCCGAGATGAAGCCATCGATGACCACCGGGATATGATGGTGGGCAGCGCCCAGAATAACTCCACATATTCCCCCTATCTCAAATCCTCCTACTTTAGACAGGACATCCAAGGGATCTTGGGGTTGAGGTTGGTTTATCTCGATAGCTCTATTTATCACCTCTACCTTGTGGGAGAGCATGTCATCATCCACCCCTGCCCCCCTGCCGGTTACCTCCTCCACCTTCCTGTGAGTGATGACGGCGGCTATAGCAGCGCTAGGGGTGGTATTTCCGATCCCCATATCCCCTGTTCCCACGATATCCAGCTCTTCGGATAGCTCATCCACTATCCTTATACCCTCCTCGATGGAAGCTTGAGCCTCTTCCCGGGTCATGGCCGGGCCTTGACTTAAGTCTTGCGTTCCCCGATTTACCTTCCTGGATAGAAGATTGGGATGAGGTTCAAGTTCCGAGGCTACCCCTATATCCACCACTACCACCCGACAGCCAGTATGATGAGCCAGAACGTTTATCCCGGCGTTCCCCAGGGCAAAGTTTTTAACCATCTGGGCAGTAACTTCCCGGGGCCATTTAGTTACTCCTGCATCCACTACTCCATGGTCCCCGGCTAAAGTGATTATCGCCTTTCGTGAAAGGCGAGGGAATTCTTCCCTTTTGATCCCACATATTTTTATGGATAGCTCCTCCAACCTTCCTAAACTTCCCTGAGGCTTTACCAGCTCATCCTGCCTTTTCCTGGCCTTATCCATCGACCTTTGATCTAAAGGACCTATTCCCTGGATTACCTGACTTAGGCTTTCCACATCTACTCCTTTCTAATGAACTATATCAGCGCATGCGTCTACGAAACGTCTGGCAAGCTCCGGGTCGCTGCCAAAATGAAGGTGAAGATAAGAGCCCAGGATGTTAGACCTCGAGCCCAGGATAAAGCCCTCCAGTTGCTCTCGAGGCTCAAGGATACGGTAGGCAGCATTATCGTGAGGTTCGGGCATGGCTGACCAGTGGAACAGGTGACCACGAAGAACCTGCCCCCGTGGTGCCAGAATGCTATCCCTCAGGGTTTGAGCTACCACATAGCCCATCCTCACCCTCCCTCCTTGCATCCTGGCCCAACCAGGGACTAACCCCACCATGACATGCTCATCGCCCTCAAAGTTGACCATCCTCTGTGAAATATACATCAGACCACCGCATTCAGCATAGACAGGCATGCCTGCCCCAGCTGCCTCCCCCAGGGACTTCTTAAATTTGGTATTCGATTCAAGCTCGCGGGCATATAGCTCCGGAAAGCCACCACCGATATATATTCCCTGGATGTCAGATGGAATCTCGCCGTCATGTAGAGGGCTTACCGGTCTTAAGCTCGCTCCAAAGTGCGTAAGAAGGTCAAAGTTATCCGGATAATAAAAGCCGAAGGCTTCATCCTGGGCTATGGCCATAGGAACCCTTATGGGGTTCTCTTTTTGAGAAAAGAGGTTAGATTTGGCCTCCGGCAGTGGCTTTGCTTTTCTGGCCAGATTTATGATGGCGGCTACATCTATAGTTGATTCTACTTGCTTTACTATTTTCTCTATCCATTCGCTTTTTTCTTCCTTTTCATAAGCAGGTATCAATCCAAGGTGGCGTTCAGGAAGGATTAGCTCTGCTCTCTTAGATAGATACCCCAGCACGGGAAGATTGGCCCTTTTTTCTACTGCCTCAGTCGCGGAGCTAAGATGGGAAGGACTTCCCACGCCATTCAGGATGACGCCGGCCAAGTTTAATTCTGGGTCGAGCAAGCGGTAGCCCAGGGAAATGGCGGCAGCGCTGCCCGATATCTTTTCCACATCTACTACCAAGACCACGGGAGCTTGGATCCATTTAGCTATCTCCGCCGTGCTACCAGTGGCCGCGAGCCCGTTCAGCCCATCGTATAGGCCCATCACTCCCTCCACGACAGCCACATCCACCTTGATAGCAGCACGGGTGAAAATTTCCACCAGGTTCGGCTTAGAAAGCAGGAAGCTATCCAGGTTTCGGCAAGGCAGTCCGGCAGCCGAAGAAAGATAGGTAGGGTCAATGTAATCTGGCCCACATTTAAAGGGCTGGACTTTGAGGTGTCGACTTTTTAAAGCGGAAATGATCCCACAACTGATGATAGTTTTGCCTACCCCGCTTCTTGTCCCCCCCACCACCAGCCGAGGAATGTTTATCAATGTTCAATTCCTTTACGGGATTCAATGCCCTCTTGGTAATAGTGCTTGACCTCCACCATTTCAGTTACCAGGTCGGCGACATCTATGAGTTCAGGTGGTGCATACCGGCCGGTTAATACCACTTCCACGCCGTACGGCTTCAAAGATACAATCTCCAGCATGTCCTTAAGGGAGATGAGATTAAAGTAGTAAGCAGTAATGATCTCATCGAACACCACTATATCATACTCTCCAGAGAGCATGGCTTCCCTCCCCCTGGCCAGGCCCTCCCGGGCCATCCGGACATCCTCTTCCTGGGCTGGCATCCGCACATGGACAAAGCCCTTACTTCCATATTGCTCGATAGTTATATAAGGTTGAACCATTTTGGCCGCCTCAAGCTCACTGTAATGTTGTCCCTTCATAAACTGCCCTATATAGGTTTTGAGCCCTTCCCCTATGGCTCGAAAGGCAAGACCAAAAGCAGCAGTGGTCTTGCCTTTGCCATTTCCAGTGTAAACCTGGACATATCCCTTTCCCAGAGAGCTGGACTTTTTTTCCATAATTAGCTCCTTTCCAGATTATATTTTTTGCTGTAGCCGCGGGGGGTAATCATCCACTTATCTAAGGTAAAGGTAGAGGAATTTCCTACAATGACAGTACTGGACATGCCGATGTCAAAGTCCAGCATGTGGTCTATATCAGTAATGGCTATCCTTTGCCCTTTTCGATAGGCACTGTCCACTATGCCTACCGGGGTAGAGCCACCGCGGTGTTTAAGTAAAATATCCCTGGCCAAAGCCAGCTCACGACGGCGACCCTGGCTACAGGGATTATACAGGACAATGACCATATCCCCCCGGGCGGAAAGCTCTAATCTCCTCTCAATGTCCTCCCAGGGAGTAAGACGGTCGCTCAAGCTGATGCAGGCAAAATCAGAAGTTAAGGGGGCGCCCAGAAGGGAGGAAGCTCCACATAATGCTGGAACGCCCGGAATAACTTCTAGGTAAATCTCAGCTTTCTTTTGAAAGCGCAGCATCTCCATAACCAGTCCGGCCATACCATACAGGCCTGAATCCCCTCCGCTTACCAGGGATACCGTTTTTCCTTGACCAGCTAGAGATATCGCTCTTTCTGCCCGCTTCACCTCCTCCCCCATCTCTGTGCTCACGACCTCCTTGCCCCGGACAATCCCCCCCAGAAGCTCAATATAGGTTCTGTACCCCAAAATCACGTCGCTTTCGCTTAGTGTCTTCCTGGCCCTGGGGGTGAGGTAATCGGGATCGCCAGGACCTAAGCCTACTAAAAAGAGCTTCCCTAAACTTTTATCAAATGGTATGCGAGCTATGGCCAAAGTAATATCCCCTAATTTTGTCTTAGGCACCAAAAGTGAAGAGGCTCCACTGCTCAAAAGCGCCGCTGCTTCACACACAGAGGGAGTCCCCACCCATTTATGGGTCATTGATGATGGCGGAGAAGGGAAATCAACTTCGGCTAAAGCCGGGGCAGAAAAGAATTCCACGTTCAGGCTTTTTGCCTGGGCCAGATGCGAAAGGCTAGCCTCACCTTGTTTAACGTCGATGGTGGCCACATTCCTTATGCTCTTTGGGGAAAGGTTGTGCTCTAACAGCAACTGACCCACGGCCTCCTCTATATGAGAAGGGCTCACCCCTTGATGATAGCCCAGACCCACTACCAAGCTTTTGGAGCGGTATATTGCTACATGCTCGACTAACTTCTGATCTAAAAGGCGGTCGGTTATGATGATGGCTGCTTTCAAGCTCAACCTCTTGATATCCTCCAGATTAGTGAGTATATAGATATTGGTCGGAAGAGGCGTTCCTTTTGGCCACCAGTTCCTCTCACCAGCATCCTGGTATATTCCCACCTCCTCTCCATTTATTAGGGCAGCTCTGACCCGGGCAAGGTCGGCTCCCTCCTCCAATTCCCAGCCAAAGCTTTGCCCCAACGTATCTAAGGAGATGGTTTCTCTTGCTTCTTCGGCAGTGGTAATAACCGGCTGGGCGCCAATAGCTTGGGCAATTCTTCTGGCTAGCTCATTGGCACCTCCCTCATGGCCGGAAACAAGGCTTATGGCAAATCTACCCCCTTCATCTACCACCACTACTCCAGGGTCCTTATGCTTATTCTCGAGCTTGGGGGCCACCAGGCGGACGGCTATGCCTGCCGCCATGATGAGCACCAGGCTCCTATACCCGGGAAAGAATTCTCCTATCAGTTCCTTTAGTGTCTGAGAGAAAGGGTACATCCTTTCGCCGGGTTCAAAGCCCAGTTTCTCCGGGAAGTACAGGATGCTCCCAGGTAAGGCTTCCAATATTTTCCTTCCTAATTCAGCTCCACTCTTGGTGATGGCAACGATGGCCACCTTTTTACTTTCGATATCCATGACCAAAACCCTTATCATAGAGCCTGGAGCGATAACCCTTGGCCTTGAGAATATCTCCCACCACCACCACTGCCTGCCTTTCTATTCCTTTCTCCTTCACCTTCAAAGCAACATCCTTGAGGGCGGCGCGCATTACCTCCTCATCCTCAAAGCTTGCCCTATACACCACTGCCGCGGGCGTATCGGGGGGATATCCACCCTCCAAAAGCTCCCGTACTATTTTTTCTATCCTGGATATACTCAAGAAGATAACCAGTGTGGCTTTATGCCTGGCTAAGCTACTTAAGCTCTCTTCCTGGGGGACAGGAGTTCTGCCCTCCATCCGGGTGATGATGACAGTTTGAGAGAGCCCAGGTATGGTGAGCTCAGTCTTAAGTGCAGCGGCGGAAGCTCCCAGTGCGCTTACCCCGGGAATGATCTCATATTCAATGCCTGCCTCATCCAATATTTCCATCTGCTCAGCAATAGCTCCATAGATGCTGGGGTCACCGCTTTGAAGGCGAGCTACTGTTTTTTTCTCCTTTACTGCCTTAGTCATAATCTCGGATATTTCTTCTAAAGTGAGCGAGGCACTCTTATATACTTCAGCCCCCTTTTTCGCCCCCGAGCATATTTTTTCATCTATTAAGGAGTCAGCATAGATTATGACATCTGCTTTTTGCAGGATTTTCCTCCCTTTAACAGTTAAAAGCTCAGGGTCGCCAGGGCCGGCACCGATGAAATAAACCCTGGTCATCTCATTTCTTCATGTTCTTCTCCACCTTCTTTCGAAAGGTATGTCTCAATTTCTTTTATGCCTTCGATATTTCTCCTAAGTGCGACCTTGCATTATGACTCACCGCTATATGATGGCTTCCTTTAATTCTATCCAGTACGAACCCCTCCTTTTCAAGTACCTTGATAATTTTCTGAGGAGTAAGAGATGGGAGTTTAGGCACGAGCCTTCACCGTTAGGGTATATTCTAGAGTTCCTTCCTCTGTTGGTATCTCTTCATCATGCTCTTTCAGGCTCTCTATGTATAACTCAATAGCTTCCTTTGCCATCTCTATCGCTTCTTCTATTGTGTCTCCGTATGTAACACAGCCGGGAAGAGATGGAACTATTACCGTATAACCCCCTTCAGGTTCTTTTCCAAGTAGGATCCTATAGCTTAATAGTCTCATATTACCCCCTTATGTAGTCTATCATAATAAAAATTTCGCCTAACACAGCATAAAAGAAGTTTTTGCGAAACAAAAATTTGGGTGAGTGCTATAAGGCACGAACCTTTTATGCTGTGTTAGGCGAAGTAGGAGCACTACACTTCACAGTTTGCTAAATTATCATGTTACTCAATCTTCAAGCTCAAATACCATCTCACAGTAATCATCACCAGCATTTAAATAATGGGTATGATATGAAATTAGCTTAGGATTTAGTATCTCGCAGATTAAATCACATGCATCTGGGGATATCCTCGAGCATAACTCAAGGTTCCAGTTACCATGGCAAAGACAATCATACTCCCTTACCACGGCACGTTTTGCCGAGGATTCAATTATCTCTCCCCTTACCATCTGCAATTGGTGAGCATCCCTTAACATTTGCGCAGCCCCCTTTGCGTTTTTCTCATACGTTCCTACAAGTGGCTCAAAACCCTTACGGCACATGTCTATGAAAATTTTCGAAGTCAATTCAAGCCCTTTTTTCTTCCCATACTCTCTATTCAGGATCTCATAAGTTGACCTTACTAATTGTACCCGTACTGAATTAAGAGTATTTGCCTGCATTTGGTCAGTGACTTCATTTTTCTCTCTGTCCATTTTACCTCCTTTTACTTTACAAAGCTTGTTAATAGTATAAATTATTTTTCTAGACTTTTAACATGGTGCATCCTATTTCGCCTAACTTGTTAATAAGCGAAGTACTTCGCAATAACCTCAAAAACCGAGGTTTATGCGAACCTCCCAGGTCAATCAATTTAGTGCCACTCACTTCTTTCAAATCCGTATTTTTTCTCCCATCCTAAATTGTCAAGCAGACTTCGAATGCGTCCTAACTCCCTCCGGCTCACATGAGTATATCACTGTGTTATTCAGGGGGTCCTCACGCCCCGAAAGTTCCTGGATATATCGTTTGCCATTTGTCATCATATTTCCTCTATTTTAACCAATAAAATAAACGTGAGGGTCTTGTTGGCTTGCCATATTTCTTCTCACCCATTTTTTATCTCCTCCCAGATCTCTGAGATTTTTGGCTTAAGTTCCAGCAAATCCTTCTTTATAACCAGCCATACTCTTTTTAAGTTCACGCCAAAATAATCATGAGCGAGAATGTCCCTCATTCCTGCAATCTTCTTCCTATAGGTATATCGGAATGCTTATTCCTGAATTTCTCATCTATCTTCTTTACTGCTTCCCCAATAATCTCCAGCCTTCTTACAACCGCATCCTGAACTTGACGCCTATTATAAAACTCTTTCTCATTCAGTGGCTGTGTACACTCTTCTATTGCCTCGATGCTTTCCAGAATACCCTGTACATATAATCTCATATCTTGCTTCATAGGATGGTTATCTGCTTGCTCAGTATCCTTTCTCTAATGGACGGTTTAATTGTGCTGTATTCCACCAGATCAACCTTCCTACCGAGCACTTCTTCGAGCTCAATTTTTTAGCCCCACAAAATCAAACAAACTAATATCGCTTTCAATCTCTACCAGAATATCCACATCGCTATCTTCTCTTGCTCCACCTTTTACCACAGAGCCGAAAACCCTTGCCCTTTTCGCATCGTATTTTTTAAGTATGGACAGGATTCTGTTCTTAATCTCTTCAATATCTATTTTTATTCTCCTCACCTATTCGTTCGCCATCATACCTTTTTTATGTCAAGTGATGAAATATACCTTGGTCATCTCATTTCTTCATGATGAGCAGAGAAAAGTAGTCCACATCCTTCACCTTTCTTATATCCTGAATTATTCTTTCCTCCCTCAGGGTGGATCTTTCTACATAGGTGCATTTTGACATAAGGTCGAGCTCCTTAAGGATGTTTAAGACCCTGTCCCAAAAGGAAGATAGCTTGAGGATGATCACGGTATCAAACTTCTTGAGCACCTCCCGAAGCATTTCCTCCGGGAGTACAGAGGTTATAACCGCCACTTTCTCATCACCATGGGCTAGAGGGATGAGGGTGCGGGCGCTGGCAGCATGCAGAGAGGAGATGCCCGGAATTACTTCTACCCTGACCTCAGGATGGAGCCTTCGCAAAGTCTCAAATACATGGATGAAAGTTCCATAGAAAAAGGGGTCGCCCTCATTAACGAAGACGCAGTCCTCCCCTTGGCTTAAGCAATGCCATATCTTCTCCGCTGCCCTTTCCCAGTGGGGAATGAGACTTGAACTATCCTTGTGCATGGGAAAATTAAGCTCCACTACTTTGGCTGAGAGTTGGTCATCTAATGAGCAAAGGATGGAATGGGCGAGGCTTAAACTATGGTTATGGCTTCGAGGGGCAAAGATGAGGGAAACCTCGGACAGAACGCGTTTTGCCTTAAGAGTGATAAGCTCGGGGTCTCCCATTCCTAATCCCACCCCGTACAGGCATCCCAGCTTATTTTTCACTCTTTTCTCCTCTCACTATAAACACGGGGTTCAGAGCTTGAAGCCGGCTGAAGCTAGAAGCGCTCAGGCTACGGGCTACGCTCACTAGCGTCACCTCAACCTCCAGGCCCTTTGACCTCAGGCCTTCCGCTGCCAGGTTTAAACTTTCTAAGTTCACAATGTTGAGTACAACATTTCCTCCAGGCAAAAGCCGTGGGCAAGCCACCTTCAGTATTTCTGTTAGCTTCCCTCCGCTTCCCCCAATGAATACTGCCGTAGGGTCAGGTAGCTCGTCCAATCCTTCTGGGGCAAAGGCTGACACTACCTCCACCCGTGAGGCCCCCAGTCGGTGGATATTTTCCTCAATTATCTCTCTGTCCAGAGCATTCTTCTCTATGGCAAAGATATATCCCTTTCGGACAATGAAGGAAGCCTCAATGGAGATAGCCCCTGAGCCTGCCCCGATGTCCCACACCACGCTTTCCTCAGTAAGGCCCAGTTTGGCCAGAACTACTGCCCTGACCTCTAGCTTGGTGATGAGGCCTTCTCTTCTTTTTCTAAATACCTCATCGGGGATTCCTAAGATACGTGGAGAAGGCTTTAGCTCCTTCTGGATCAAGATTAATACATTAAGGGGGGGAAACCTCATCTGGACTAAATCAGAAAGGTCAGCTTCAATGATGCTTTCATCTTCTTCCCCTAAGGATGAGCAGACATAGGCCGAACAGTTGTCTATGCTGTGGGCCAGCAAAACTTTAGCCACCTCAGAAGGGGAGTTTTGGGGGTCGGTGAATATACCCACCTTGTGGTGCGAGCGCACCACCTCCACGATATCCTCAATGGGCCGGGAGTGAACGCTCGTAAATACGGCATCATCCCATTGCTCCTTGATTTTAGCAAAGGCCATCTGCATCGAACTTACGTTGGGGATTATCTCCACTACATCCTTGCCTAATTCCTTCACCATATACCGGGCTATCCCGTAGAAATTGGGGTCGCCGGAGGCCAGCATCACCATCCTCTTTTGCCCTAGTCTTTCCTTAATAGTCTCGACTATCTCTTTGAGGTTATCCTTGACGACTATTTTCTCCGCCTTCACCTCAAGAAAGTACCTGAGCAACCTTTCCCCCCCCAACAGAACCTCTGCCTGGTTCACCAGCTCGCCTACCTCAGGGTTTAAGACTCCACCCTCTCCCAATCCTATGATGTAAACTCTTCCCTCGGACATGAAGCCATCCCTAAAAGATTACCTCGGTAGTCATTCATCACGCACTCCACTTCAAATTTTCCTTCCCCTTGCCTTGAGCACTGCTGAGCCGCCAGAAGACAGAGCTTTTGGCAAACCTCAACCACATGAGCTTGAGGTAAAAGCGTGAGGAACTGATGAGCATTGACTGCTTTCGGTGAGCTAGCCACACTGCAGCTTTGAGCTACCTTAGCCAGAAAGTCTATATCCACCTCAGCGCTGTCCACATGAGTATGGAAATGCCCTTGAGCAAGCTTAGATAGCTTCCCCGCCATCCCCCAGATGATTACCTTACTCAGGCCCTTACGAGTGCATTCTTTAAGAGCATAGCCCATAAAATCCCCCACCTGAACGAAGGATTCCTCGGGCAAGGCAAGCCTTCTTTGAGCGTATTGCTCACTTCGCCTACCGGTGGTCAATACTACTTCCTGCAATCCGCAGGCCAGGGCTATATCCAGGGCCTGAGAAATGCTGGCCGTAAATGCTTCCTCTGAGTAAGGTACAACGATGCCTGTAGTTCCCAATATGGAAATTCCCCCCACTATACCCAGACGTGAGTTCAATGTTTTTCGGGCTAGCTCCTCCCCCTGAGGAACGGAAATTACCACCTTTATACCCCGACCATCAAGCTTTACCACTTCTTCTACAGATTGGGTGATCATCCTTCGGGGAACAGGATTTATGGCTGCTATTCCCACTGGTATTTCCAGTCCCGGCTTGGTCACCACACCCACCCCCTTTCCACCTTCGATAGTCAGACCTCTCCCTTCAGTCCAGGCTACTTCGGCCAAGATCTGGGCTCCTTCTGTCACATCAGGGTCATCTCCAGCATCCTTGACCACGGAGCAGCATGCTCTAAGGTTATCGAACTCGCAGTGGTTTAATTCGAAGGCTACTTTTTCTCCCCGGGGAAGGGTAATTTGAACTTCCTCCATCTTTTTCTGGTTGAGGAGAGCCAGAGTAGCTCCCTTAGCGGCCGCCGCAGCACAGGCGCCAGTGGTAAATCCTGAGCGTAACGCCTTAGTTTTCATGTTCAAAGCTCTCGAAATGCTTTTCTGGCTGCTCTTAAGGTAATTTCTATTTCATCCTCTCCGTGGGCCAGGGAAAGAAACTGGGCCTCAAATTGAGAAGGAGGGAGGTAAATCCCCTCATTCAGCAGGTGGTGGAAGTAGGAAGCATAAAGTTTGAGGTCGGAGGAGCGGGCAGTTTCATAGTCCGTCACTTCTTGATCAGTGAAAAAGACGGTAAGCATGGAGCCTGCTCGAGATAAGAATACGGGGACATCTGCCTCCCGGGCTTCCTTACTTAACCCCCGGGTGAGATGCGAAGCCATCTCCTCTAGCTTTTGATATACCCCTGGCTCTTGCAAAATCTTAAGGGTAGTGATTCCGGCTGACATGGCCAGGGGGTTTCCGGAAAGGGTGCCTGCCTGATATACCGGGCCTGAGGGAGCCACCATCTCCATGATCTCCCTTCTTCCTCCATAAGCACCCACGGGAAGACCTCCCCCTATAACCTTCCCCAGGCAAATAAGGTCAGGGCTGACGTGATACAATGTCTGGACGCTACCATAGGCGAGGCGAAAGCCTGTCACCACCTCATCAAAGATGAGAAGGGCACCAGACCTTCGGGCAAGCTCCTTAAGCCCGGGGAGGAATTTTGGCTGGGGGAGAATTATCCCCATGTTGGCGGCCACTGGCTCAACAATGATGGCAGCAACCTCCTCAGGATAGGCCTTAAGAAGGCTCTCCACATAAGAAAGGTCATTGTAGGGCGCTACCAGCGTATGCTGGATATAGGAAGAGGGGACACCCTGGCTATCGGGCAGGGCGGTCGCTCCCGATCCTGCGTGAGCCAAAAGTCCGTCCGATGAGCCATGATAGCCCCCGGCGAACTTCACCACCTTATCCCGATGGGTGAAGGCTCGAGCAAGCCGAATGGCGGACATAACTGCCTCCGTCCCGGAGTTAACAAAGCGCACCATATCCATAGAAGGGATGGCCTCGCATATCATCCGGGCGAGGGTACTTTCCCATCTGGTGGGAGCCCCAAAGCTGGTCCCTTTATCCAGGGCAGATCTCAGACTACTTGTCACTTCAGGATGGGCATGCCCTAAGATGAGGGGTCCGAAGGAGAGGACATAGTCAATGAATTCATTATCATCCTCATCCCAAATCCGACATCCCTTTCCTTGCTTAATGAAAAGGGGCTCTCCTCCTACTGCCCCGAAGGCACGCACAGGGCTGTTCACCCCACCAGGAATGTACTTCCTGGCCTCCTCGAATAGCTTTCTGGAAGCTACAAATTGCTGAGCCATTTAGCTACTTCCTTAGCATGATAGGTGATAAGCATGTCTGCTCCCGCCCTCTTTATAGCGGTGAGGATCTCCAAAATAATCTCTCTTTCATCGATCCATCCGCGGGCTGCAGCGGCCTTCACCATACTATATTCACCGCTTACGCTATAGGCAGCCAGAGGATGGTTGAAGTGGTCCCTTACTTTAGAGATGACATCCAGGTAAGGAAGGGCCGGTTTCACCATGATGATGTCTGCCCCCTCCCAGATGTCCTGCTCCACTTCCCGCAGAGCTTCTCTAACATTGGCGGGGTCCATCTGGTAGCTTCGACGGTCGCCAAACTGAGGGGCAGAGTCTACTGCTTCACGGAAGGGGCTATAAAAGGCTGAGGCATACTTAACTGCATAGGACATAATAGGGATCATCATATAGCCATTCTGGTCAAGACATTTACGGATGGCCGCCACCCTACCATCCATCATATCTGAGGGGGCCACCACATCCACCCCTGCCTTAGCTAAGGAGAGGGCAGTGGAAGCTAAAAGCTCCAGGGTTTTATCATTATCCACCTCCCCTCCCACCACCACCCCACAGTGCCCATGGTTAGTGTATTCACACAGGCAGACATCAGCTATTACTACCAGTTCAGGATTGACTTTCTTTATTTTCCTCGCTGCTTCCTGGGCAATACCATGCATGTCATAGGCGCCCGACCCCAGTTCGTCCTTCATTTCGGGGATGCCAAATAGAAGAACCGCCGGTATCCCCAGGTTACTTACTTCTTCTATCTCCGGGGATAACTCATCGAGAGAAAAACGGAATATGCCGGGCATGGCTTGGATGGGCTGCTTTATCCTGCTACCGCTTATCACAAACAGGGGATAAATGAGATCATCCACACCTATCCTGGTCTCCCTGACCATGCGTCGCAGACCTTCCGTCCTTCGCAGACGACGCAGCCTTACCTCAGGAAAGCCCACTTTCCCCTCCATATTTTACCAGTGCCTCCACCAACCCCTCCATGGTATGTCTTTCGGCGATCACATCCACCTTTAATCCTACCTTATTAGCGTAGTCGGCAGTAACCGGTCCCAGACAGGCAACAACTGCCTCATTCAGTATAGCTACATCACCTCCCACCAGTGCCATCAGTCCCTTTACAGTAGATGGGCTGGTAAAGGTAATCATATCTATCTTCTCTTGAGCCAGAAGCCTTTGCGTCTCCTCATCGGCGGTGCTTGCCGGCAGGACATGATAGATTGCTGCTTCCTCCACCTGGGCCCCCAATCTTAAAAGGCCCCGGGGAAGATCAGGATTAGCCAACTGGGAGCGGAGAAGAAGGACCCTTTGACCATCAATTCCCCTTTCTCTGAAGGAATCAAGTATACCCTGAGAAGTATACTGAGTGGGCACAAGGTCAGCCACTAGCCCATGTTGGCGTAGAGACTCCGCCGTGGCGCTGCCTATAGCGCAAATGCTTAAGTTAGAGAGCTTCCTTGCATCCATATCGTTTCTATAGAGGTGGTTAAACAGAGCTTGAACGCCGTTCACGCTGGTTAAGATAAGCCAGTGAAAGTCAGGAAAGCGTAATATAATATCCCGTAAGTACTGGTCGGGGGTAGCTTCAATTTTTATAGCCGGCACCTCGATAGGCCAAGCTCCCTCAAGCTTCAGAAGCCTTTGTAGCTTTCTGATCTTCCCTTCTTCCCTGGTTACCAGTACTTTCTTACCGAACAGGGGCTTGGCTTCAAACCAAGAAAGTTTATGACGGAGCTCCACCACCTTGCCTACTACAAGCACCGCTGGGGGGGTAATGTTCTCCTTCTCGGCAATGAAGGCAATATTACCCAGAGTTCCCTGGGCCACTTTTTGCCGGGGAGTTGTTCCCCACTGAATGAGGGCAGCGGGAGTAGCAGGAGAGAGGCCACCTTCTATAAGTTTGGAGGCGATGGAGGTGAGATTTGCCACCCCCATCAGAAACACTAAAGTATCGGAAGCCAGCTTGGATATGGCGGATGATTCCTCATGGCCGGTGGCCACGGCAAAGGAAGAAGAAAGACGGCGGTAGGTCAGGGGGATGCCGGCATAAGCTGGCGCGGCTACTGCGGCGGTTATTCCCGGCACTACTTCAAAGGGAATGTTGTTAGCCGCCAGAGCCTCGGCCTCCTCTCCTCCCCTTCCCAATATAAAGGGGTCGCCTCCCTTAAGCCGCACTACCATCTTTCCCTGCTCAGCCTTAATGATGAGGATGGCGTTGATTTCCTCCTGAGATAAGGTGTGTGCCCCTGCTTTCTTTCCCACATAGATAAGCTCTGCTCCTTCTTTTGTCCCGGACAGAAGTCCCTGGTCTATCAGGTGGTCATATACGATGACATCTGCCTCAGCCAGGCATTTAAGGCCCTTGACCGTTATTAGCCCGGGGTCGCCCGGCCCTGCTCCTGCCAGGTATACCTTTCCTTTATTTCCCATCCAGGATCTCCTTTGCCCCCATCTCCAATAGTTTTTGTCCTAAAAGCGTTCCTACTTTCTCTGGATCCCCAGCATCACCTTCCATAGCCAGTCGGAGTAATCTTTTCCCATCAAGAGCGGCTACCATACCTGTAAGCCTCAAAACACTGTTATCGACCTTGCCCAAGGCAGCAATGGGGGTACGGCATCCTCCCCCCAAAACGCGAAGAAAAGTCCTCTCTGCCATGATAGCTTTTGCTGTGGGCTCGTGGTTTAGGGAGGAGAGTAGCTCCTTCATCTCCTCATCTTTTTTTCGCACCTCCACGGCCAGCGCGCCCTGCCCGGGACAAGGAAGAAAGGTATAAAGCGGGAGATACTGGGTTATGTGGTTAGTAAGCGATAGTCTTATCATCCCTGCAGCAGCCATGATGATGCCATCAAAGTACCCCTGGCGCAGCTTCTCTAAACGAGTATTCACATTTCCTCTGATGTCCAAGATGCTGAGGTCGGGGCGAATAGCCTTAATCTGGGCTGCCCGTCTCGGGCTTCCCGTTCCCATACGGGCGCCATGAGGGAGCATATCCAGGGAATCGGCCCTCCTCGACACCAGTACATCCCGGGGGTCTTCCCTTTGACTGACGGCAGCTATCGTAAGCCCGGAAAGAAGTAAGGTAGGAACATCTTTAAAGCTATGAACTGCCATATCTATTTCTTCCTTAACCAGTGCCACTTCTAGCTCCTTAACGAACATCCCCTTCCCCAAAGATACGGATGGTGAAGGTTTATCTCCTTCTGTCCTTATTTTCTCGACTCTGAAGCTCAAGAAGGGATAGAGGCGTTCAAGCTCATTCACTATATATTGGGCCTGAAGGAGGGCTAATCTGCTACCTCTGGTTCCCAAGACTATGCTTTCCTTCATTTGCCTTTGATATTCAAAAAGTCTTCCACTACCGACCTGTATTCCTCTCCTTTATTTTTATCCTTGAGGGTGACGGTAGGATGGTGAAGTATTTTATTGATCATGGATCTGGTCAGGTTATCGATCTGGTCACGCTCATCTTTTGAAAGGCGGGGTATCTTTCTTAATCCCTTTTTAAGCTCTGATGACCGGATGTTCTCTACCCTTCCTCTAAGCTCCATGATGGTGGGTACTGCTTCCAAACCATACCACCAATCCATGAATTTGGCTGCTTCGGAGTCGATGATGGCCCTCGCCTCCAGTAACTGTCTTTCTTGCAGGTCAGAAAAAGAAATCTCTTTAAGATCGTCGATGTCGTACAGTAAGACATTGGGGAGCTTTCTCGCCTCAGGGTCGATGTCACGGGGAACGCTCAGGTCAATCAGGAGAAGAGGCTTATTTCTTCGCTCACCCATAACTTCCTGTATGTCATCTTTACTTAGTATAAACCCGGAAGCGCTAGTAGAGCTGACTACGATGTCTGAACTGGCTAAACATTGAGCGAACTCATCAAAGGGAACCGCTAGAGCGCCAAATCTGGCCGCCAGAGAGGTTGCCTTCTCCTGAGTGCGGCTGGTGATGATGATTTGTCTCGCCCCTCCGCCCTTCATCAGCTTGGTGGTCAACCTTCCCATCTGCCCCGCCCCCACGATGAGCACGGAGCAGGGCCTGATATCTCCAAATATCTTTTGAGCTATAGCATAACCAGCACGGCTCACCGATGACCCATGCTGGCTTAGTCCGCAGCGGCTCCTCACCTTTCCCCCTACCCTCAAAGCCTCCTGGAATAAGCGTAGCAGAGGGTATTTCAGCACACCACTGCTCCGGGCAGCGTTCATAGTTTCACGGACTTGACCGGGGATTTGTTCATCACCCAAAACCATGGAATCCACACCCGAGCATACTTCAAACAGATGCTTCACTGCATCCTGCTCCTGGCAGGTATAAAGGTGACCCGAGAGCTCCTTCCGAGATAGGCCACAGCACTGACTTATAAGTTGCTCTATACTCTGGTATCCCTCCTCAACATCGGACACCACAGCATAGATTTCAGTACGATTACAGGTGTTTAAAATTGCTCCCTGATCCACCAAAGATGTGAAGACTTCATCCAGTTGATCTTTAGATAGAGCAAGCCTTTCGCGGAGCTCTACGGGGGCAGTATTGTGATTGGCTCCCACCACCAGGATCGTCCGTTCCCCTTTATGAGTGAGGTTCTGGATGAGCCTATCCCGAGCAGTGGACATCTCCCCAGCCTTAATCAGTTCCATAAGCCCTGAATCGATAGAATCTCGCCACTCCTCAAAGGTAATATGGATGCCTTTTTCCTTGAGTTCAGTGCGTACTTCGGAGATAAGTTTACTTAAGGTGCCCAGCTCTGGTCCTAAGTCTTGCTCCAGTTCCTCCCGTATCATTCTGGCTAAAGCCGGGCTTTCCCCGGTGGTGGAGATAGCTATGGTGAGGTCTCCTGAGCGAACCACTGACGGTAGAATAAAATTGCTTTCAGCAGGCTTGGTGCTGGAGTCCACCAGTATGTTTTTCTGCTTTGCTTTCTCAACCACCATAGCGTTAACTTCTGGTTGGTCGGAGGCGGCGATGGCCAGAAATGCATCCTCCAGGTCGGAAAGACAAAATTCGCGCTGCACAACTTCGATGATCTCCTTTTCCGCCATCTCCTCCAGGCCCGGGGAAATCCATGGGCTTACCACCTTTACCCTGGCTTCACAGTCAAGAAGCATCTTGGCCCTTCTTTCAGCAACCCTTCCTCCCCCCACCACCACGCACTTTCTGCTCTTCACATTTAGAAAAACAGGATAAAAATTCTTCATCCGATCTTATCTTTCTTACACTGATTCTTTGAATAATGGTCTGCGGATACACAAAGGCCCAAACAGAGCGAGGGCAAGCGAGCCGCATACCCGCTGTTGGGCGATGCGCGTCTTCTACTCAAATGCAATTTTTCGGCGCTCATCAGGATCGTCAAAAACCACCTCCTTTGCATCAAAGTGTTCTGGATCAAATCCACCGCCAAGCCATTCCATCATCTCTTCATATTCCTCATGATGGGGATTTTCGATGATCTCCAGAAGATGCTCATATCCCGGGATACTTCCACAATCTTCAGGTGGACAGGCCCTTCTTCCAGCAATACATATTGGATAGCCCACATTTTTATCCCTGGGGAGCATTTTTTCCAGTTTTATTTTGTGTTCCCAATTATCGCCAAAATCGTAGGTGTAGTCTGCCGACTTACTTTCCATGGAAAAATAGTTGGATATTTTTTGCTTCCATCCCGGAAGAATTTCTCTATCCCATTCAAANNTTCTTCGTCTGGAATCCCTATTTCAACTTTCACCCCGGTGGAAGGATTGATCATTTCAAATCGATGAAGATGATAGTCTAACCAACCAAAAGTGTCCTGAATAGCAACATGCAGATCCCAAAAGGAATAGGTCTCCGGGACCTGTATTCGGCGCCAGACGGGTGGCTTAATATCCTGCAGAGTGATCTTAAACTGGTATACTTGATCGAATTTCCTTTTCATTACACCCTCCTAAGCAGTCAATCACGAACATATCTATCTTTATAAACACCCTTACCAATACTTCTTTCCTTCAAGAAATTTATCAACTCCTTGCTTCCTGATGTTTCCGAGATTTTTTAGATGGGCATCTCCATGGGTAGGCTTTAAGAAGTCCAACTTTTCACAGGTCTCAAATTCATCACATTCCCAGCAGCCTTCAATACCTTTCTTCCGGCAACATTTTCTCATTTTACAGAAAGGCGGGCCACCACCACCTTTGCAGGCATTTTTACATCTTAATCTGACCAGTGCCCCTAAAGTTTCGTAACATTCTTTATAATGTTTGAATTCCTCAAATGGAATTCCTTCAGCAACTCTATCGAACTTTGCCTGTCTCAACTCTTTTCTAAGGTCTCTTGCTAAATCAGCAACCTTTCCTTTGTAGCCAAAGCAATCTCCGCAGTAAAGACCGCAATAGGCAATTAAGTTTTTATCTTCTCCATCGTTGCTCATTTCTTTACCTCCATATTAAACCATCTTCACATCTTAAATATCTTATTTTTACCAGGGCGGGGGTTCTGGAATTTCATATAACGTTTCCAAGCATATACGACGTTGCGACTGAAGGAGCAATGTCCCGAAGGGCAAGGGCGTTAGCCCATAGCGTATATGCTGTGTTATCTGATGTTGCCGACTCTTATGTTTTGTCATATACCTCCAAAAACTCCTCCCTTGTGATGCCAGCTTGTGTGCAAATTGTTCTAAGGGTAGAACCTTTTATTTTCGGATAGTTTGGCATGGTCAAAGGGGTTTTACTTCCGTCAGGATTCTCACGAATCATGGAAATGTGTTCTTTTTCCCGAACTACTTGAAAGCCCAAAGACACCAGCGCTTTGATTACTTTCCGTCTAGGTGCATCCACAGGAAACTTTGTCATTACACATTGACTCTGGTCTCAGCAACGAAAGCCTCAAGGACAGGTGGCTCGACATCGAGAACCTCTTTTCCGAAAGCCTCAACATGGAAGCGAATTGCTGATTTCACGTCAGAAAGGGCTTCTTCATAGGTGTCCCCTTCCCCAACTACAACCCCTTTAAGCCCTAAAGGGTATGCTACATAACCATCGGGGTGCTTTTCAACGATAATTTTGAACTGACGCATCATAATTTCCTCCTGTATAAAATGTAATACTCCCTTCCTAAATGAACTTTACGGTGGGTGTTGTGAACACATGCCAGGCAATTTCAGATAACGTCCTGAGTGCACATCTGAAGTCCAGTTTTGCCGGATTTGGGTGAAGCGTAGCGAAGCCAGACACGCTCGGTTAGGCGAACTGTTGATCATCCTCTCTTTTTTCCTTTGTACCTTGAGTATAACTTCTGAAAATTCTTCTAAACTTATTCCCAGGTCTTCTCTGATTATTTTGCGCAGAAGCCCTTTGGGTATGTCCTTGTAACCCTGAAGCCTATGAATTCCAAAAACTTTACAAGTTCTCTGCCTTTGATTACGGGAAGTTTAGACATTCTGAGCTACTTCCAGTTCTCTAAATCCTACGAACTTATTAAGCTCCTCGACCTTTGTCTCCTCAAGGCACATCTCTATGACTTCCCTTATATTTTTCAGTGCTTCATCTATCATTTTGCCGTAAGAATGGCAACCCTTGAACAGCGGGCAACTTACTATGTAATACCCATCCTCATCCATCTCAACGATTATAGGCAGATGTAATTTTTCCATTTTTTATACCTCTCATTGGATATATTATATCTCTCATATATTAAAAGCATTTCGCCTAACGTATTCGGTGTAAAAGAAGTTCGGCGAAGCCGAATTTGGGCGAAGCGTAGCGAGGTCGTATAGCCAGTGTTATAGGACCGAGCCGAAGGCGAGGCAAGGTTGCAAAGCAACCGCAGAGTCGTGAACGAAGGGTACCCTAAATTTTTTGCTTTAAGATTCAAAATCATTTTCTAAGTATCTTTGGTAAATTCTTCATCCAGTTCCAGTGTAAAATGAGGTGACAGAGAATGAGCACGATGAAGATCAGGCCTGAGATGTGGTGAATGTTTTCCCACTCGTGACGAGCTAGCCCCAGGAAAAATTGGTCGGCCAAAAAAAGCTCTCTTCCACCTCGAAAACCTTCTCCTCTAGGTAAAACTTGCCATAAGACAACGCCTGAAAAAGAGGAGACCAAAAAAGCGAAAAGGGAAAAAACGTCGACAAATGCATTTAATTTTATCTTTTTCATAGTTTTTTACCTCAATTTAGGTTGTAAATTTGAATTTACATATTGTCATTTTAGCGCCCGAAGTCCACGATTTCATATAACTTCGGTATTCCAAACATAGTTCACGTATATATATATCTGGCGAATCCTCACCATCTTTAACCACCTTCCTCCCGAGTCAGTGAATCAATCCGACCTCTCTCGTGCAGAGCGGGATTCACGAACCTGATCCTGGTTTGTCTTTTACCTCCTGCCATTTTTGAGCCTTTCCTCTTATAGCATAAGGTGTGATTCCATAGTAACCATCACACACCTGATAAAAAGGCCTACCTGAAACCCATTATAGCCAGAGGGGAGAACCGGGGAAAGAACTGTTTTAATGTCTCTGCTTATACTGAGCGTATTCCAAATTTGTGAGTTCAAAGAAATTCTAAATCCTAATCTCTAATCCCTAAACAATTTCAAAGGACCAAAATCAAAAACCCAAAACAAGGAGAGGAAAGAAGGGGAGTTATAAAAAAACTCAGCGGCTATAAGCTCTTGGTTATTTGGATTTAGATATTGTTTAGGATTTAGTGCTTCGGATTTAGGATTTAATCCTTGTCTGGATTATGCGCAACTATTTAAGACGCTACATGTAAGCGAGGCTGAGCGATAATAAGGCATTCTAAGTGAGCTCGAGGGTCGACCTATACTGTATGGCCTCCGCCAGGTGGTGGGGTAAGATGCTGTCGCTCCCGTCAAGGTCAGCAATGGTGCAGGAGAGCTTGAGCAGGCGGTGGAAACCTCGGGCCGAGAAGTTGAACCTCTGATGAGCTGCCTTAAGCAAGCTTTTTCCCTCCAGATCCAGGGGACAGAACTTCCTTACCTCGGAAGGCCTCATCTCTGAATTCAGGTTTATCCCCTTTTCCTCGAATCTTCCCCTCTGCATATCTCTGGCTCTCTTTACTCTAGCGCTGACGATCCTCGATTCCTCCCCCAGGCGGTCATCGGAGAGCTTTTCGTACTCCACCCGGGGAACATCTACGAAAATATCTATTCTATCCAGTAAAGGTCCGCTGATCCTCTTGCGGTAGCGCAATATATCAGAGGGAGAACACCTGCACTCCTTGACTTGATCTCCGTAGTAGCCGCAGGGGCAAGGGTTCATGGCACAGACCAGCATGAAGCTGGCAGGGAAAGTGAGGCTCCCCTGGGCTCGGGATATGGTCACCTTCCTATCCTCCAGAGGTTGACGCAGTGCTTCCAATGAGACATGCCCGAACTCAGGAAGCTCATCCAGAAACAAAACTCCCCGGTGAGCCAGGCTTACCTCCCCAGGATGGATTGTATGCCCCCCTCCGATCAATCCGGCCTGGGATATCGTGTAGTGGGGGGAGCGAAAAGGGCGCCTCCTCATGAGGGGCTCATCCGGAGGTAGGAGCCCAACTATGCTGTATATCTTGGTGGACTCCAGTATCTCTTCAAAATCCAGAGGGGGAAGAATGGAGGGAAGAGAGCGGGCGAGCATGGTCTTCCCACTTCCTGGAGGCCCTATCATCAGGATGTTATGCCCTCCTGCAGCGGCTATCTCCAGCGCCCTCTTGGCATGCTCCTGCCCCTTTATGTAGGCCAGGTCGCAGTCATATGCTACATCCACCTCAGGCTCAAGTTCAAGGCCTTCCTTATGTGGCGGTATGATTTTCTCGCCTTGTAAATGTTCTATAAGTTCCTTAAGCGAGGTGAGGGGGATAGCATCTATCCCCGGTATGAGAGAAGCTTCCCTGGCATCCGGAGATGGAATAAAAGCACTTGTGAAGTCGGCTTCCCTGGCTTTGGCTACCATAGGGAGAATGCCCCGGGTATGGCGCAGGCTCCCATCCAGGGAAAGCTCACCCAAAAGCAGCATCCTTGAGGCATCCAGGAATAACTGTCCCGAGGCAGCAAGTATCCCCAGGGCAATGGGGAGGTCATAGGCGGGGCCCTCCTTCTTAATGTCGGCGGGAGCCAGGTTAACCGTAATCCTTCGCTGAGGGAAACTGAAACCGGAGTTTTTGATGGCCGCCCTGACCCTATCCTTCGCTTCCTGACAAGCAGCATCAGGAAGGCCCACTATGGTAAGGGAGGGAAGCCCTGAAGCTATATCCACCTCCACATCCACGATAATCACTTCCAGGCCGATGTTGGTGGCGCTTTTAACGCTGGCCAGCATGTTTCAACCACTAAATTATAGTATCTTGCAAAAATAACTGCACTAAGGTTTTGGTCATTTGGACTTAGATATTTATTGTTTAGGATTTAGTGCTTCGAATTTAGGGTTTATACATCCATCCTGCATCAAAGATGATCGTAAAATTCACGGTTCTCGAGTGCGTTCAGTATAACTGAAGACAGAGAAGGGGTCAAGAAATAGCGAACATTATGCCCTCCCGTTTCGTCCTTCTTTATGTATTAGGAATGAGTGACGTTTGTGAATAGGCGTGGTTCTTGTAGCCCTTTGAATATTTACAGGAGTGTAGTTTAAGTTTAACGAGGCACAGAATGTACGAGCTGGTTCAGGTTTTGGCAGTAATGTGATCAAAGACATCAACATGAGCAGCAAAGGAGGAAAATGAAGAAGTTAATAGGAATAGTGGCGATGTTTGCCCTGGTGGTTAGCTTTGTGGTGCCTCCCATCAGTAATTCTGCATCCTCACCCGTGATGGGAGAGGAGGTATTGCCCCCTAAGGTCAGCCAATTGATAGCCAAGCTCCCGCCAGAGCAAAGAGAGGTATGTGCTCGCTATTACGCAGGCAATATGCCTTTAGGTCATGTGACAGAGGAGATGGCCATAGCGCAGCTTAACAACCTCCTGAAAATGGATTCCAAGAGAAGAAGTTCAGTGCTGGCCGTGATGGGCTTTGGACCCCCTGAGTCCATCAATATGTCGGAAAGGATTCCTGGCCAATCTAACACTTTTTATGAATACTTTTTGCCTGCCCTCATAGATAGCGGAATAGCCATTGTGGCTATCTTTTGCTCATTCGTCGGCCCCCTGGGCCCCATAATGGCGCCTACCATGCCGGCTATCATTGGCGGCATTGATGCCATACTAAACCTTGGCATAAGAGGAGTTATCCCGGGGATGGAGGCGGGGTTCAGGGCAGAAAATTTCAACTTTTTCTTAAGGGATTGCCGAGGCGAACCTGGACTGGCTACTTCAGGTTTCAAAAGGCTTGAAAGCCAGCCTCACCTTCCATTTATCATCTCCTATACCCCTGAGGAAGTGTTGGCTCTAGCTCCTCTACTGAAAGAGTCTAACATCGTAGTTCATGCTGCAGGCCCCGTCCTATCCAGCAATACCTGCTATTCTAATACCCATATATGGACGTGGGGTGGGGGTACCACTGAGGAAAACTTTATAGGCGACCCTATGCGTTACCTATTGATGGAGATGCCAAAACATACCGGAAATCCTCCCCCCAAGAAAATCGGGTTTGTCGCAGTTAATTACCCTCTGGTACTAGAGCTAATAGGTATTCAGGATAGTGATTTTTGGGAACGAATGGAGGAAATGTACGACTTGGAGGTCGTAGGCGTTGAGATATGTTCCCTGACTCCTTCCAGCGTTACCTCACAGTTAGTCAAGTTGAAGAAAAAAGGAGTGGACACCTTAATACTGGCCGGTTTTGGGTCCTCTGGAGTAGTGATGGTAAAGGATCTTCATGCAGTAAGGATGACACCCCAGGATGGCTATAACGTCATTGGCATTCCATTTGACGCTACAGTGGGAGAGGTCGTAGGTCGAGATAAAATGGAAGGTATTTACTTGTCGTTTGATGATAGTCATGCCCCTGATGAGCTAGATTATCCCTATGTTAAGAAAGCTGTTGACTTCCACTACGAGTACTGGGGAAGGAGGGGGGGCTATGCGGTGATGTCAGGGGGAGCGGCTGCTTGGGAAAGTATTGTAGGGATGCTTATCTCGTTGCTAGACCGGATAGCAAGTGGTGATGTCGGAATGCTGACTGAAGACATAAACAGAATTGTACCTGAGGTCATTAGAGAACGCCACCTGGAGGAAACGGTGGAGATGACGAGAGGAAAATATGGAGAGGGACGTGTGGGGGTGGAGGAGAAAGAACTGACCTTTAAGGAATTTGTGGAGTTGGTGAATAAGATGCCCCTGGCCGAAATTGAGGAATTAATACCCCCTGATGTGATTCAGGAGGTAATACTTGAGGTATTGAAGAGCCCTAACCTAGTCAAGCTAGCTGAACAAATGATATGGGAGCATACTAACCATAACTACATGGGAGAGCATTTGTTCTATGGCACATATCCCCAGTTGTACCTTCCCGGTAAAGTAACCATGCAAACATGCCTCTCCTGGCAGTGGGGAGATGGGGAACTACTTGATGTGAAATATCGATCTGGCAAGCCCTGGGAGTGGGTCCCCCCCGCGATTGTACCTGGTCCTGGTCCTTGTCCCCCCCATGGATGGACCTCTCTGCCACTGGATGGAACTCCTATCGAGTATGGCTATCCCTGGGGAACCTGGACCATTGATAAGTTCCTAGCAGAGTACGATGTTCCTTTATGGTGGTTTATATTAGAATACGCTTTTGACTCCCGTAATCAGTTAGATAAAGACCTCCTTTATGAAACATTAAACACCTACTTTGATAAGAAAAAGGTGGTTTATGATTGGGGGGACCCCTACCGAGAGGTATGGCAGTGGGGCAAGGAGGCCTATAGAGAGGTAAACTGGAGCAGCCCTTCCGAAAGGATAAGGGTGCTTGAAGAGTTCAAGGAGATGTACTATCTTCCCTCCCAGTTGGTAAATTGGATAGATGAATATATTGCATCCTGTGCTGAACCTTTGGCACCAAAAGCAGAGGGCCTGATTTGTGCCCCCTGCTTACCATCGCCCGGCCAGACCAATCCTGAGGTGCATGGTGAGAAATAAGGTTAAGATTATAGGGGCGACGCTCATACCTCTACTTCTGCTTACCGCCTCAGCTCCAGCATTGCATGCCAATCAACCAGCATCTCCGCTAAAGCCTATAGAAGAGATACCCAAACAGAAAGACATAGTGGACCATCTCCTGGAGAGCCTATTGCTGATCTATCCTGAAGACATTTCTACCAAATTTCCCTATCCGCAGTGTGGGGATTTGTGTAACTGCGTTATACCTCCCCTTTCCCCCCTTCTTAACTCTCTCCCCCCACTGTTGGTGTGCATCATGGGTGCAACTATACCTCCGCTTGAGCCAGCTATCAACAGTACGGTGATCCCTTGTTGTGCAGACAAAGCTCCTTCCATAGGAACAGCCGTCGCCCCTCCGCTTTGTCATCCATTGATCGGAGTCCTATTCCCTTTACTGGGAGGCCTGGTCAGCATAATAGTTAAGGCCTCTGCCTATCCCTATGAAACAGAAGTGCTGTTGACCAAGGTTATTGACTTAATAATTCAGCATCCTGAGATGCTGGTCAATAATCTGGATGAGATAGCGATGATAGCTACAGGTGGTCCTATGCTACTATGCCTTAACCCCACGCAATGGTCGAAACATCCCTATTGGAACTTAGCAGAGATGTGGAGTTGGGCTAACCTTCCGGGCTCTATTTACGCTGTCGCTAATGGTATAGTCTCCTTGATGTCCAGTTCCTTATCCTCAGTGCCCTTAGCCAGTATGACAGGCATTGTTGACTTACTCCCCACGGTTGTCCCCAGACCAGAAGGTGGCTAAAAACTATAATGTTGTATAGTCGATTAAATCGTCGGGCTTAGATATATCCAGTTTGCTGGAATGTCATTTGTGTTTGAACTTATATTACCCGGCAGTTCTCGAAAGTGTCGTAAAAGTACGGCTGACAAATGGAAGAGTTGTTTACGTGCCTAGCGATAGGTATCTTCAGCGGTGGGATATATTCCTTAATCGCTTTAGGGTTAGTGATAATCTTCAAAACGACCAAGATCCTCAACTTCGCGGTTGGCGAGCTGGTGGTCATGGGTGGGTTGATCGCTATTTCGCTCCTGAATACTGACCTTCCCTACTGGATAGCCATAATACTAAGCGTTGCCATAGGAGGAGCAATCGGATTCTTCTTACAAAAGGTGATCTTGTCTTCCTTCATCAAACGCCCTACCCTGGATGCATTAATAGTAACCTGTTTCATCATTTACCTGGTGGAAGGAGTGAATAAATGTGGTTGGGGAGCCAGGCTTAGATTCTTTCCTGAATTTCTTCCTCAGGGCCAGCTGAACATAGGTGATATCTTCATCTCCACCGACATCATGTGGTCCTTCGTCATAGCCATGGGTTTAAGCTTTATCTTGATCTTCATCTTCCAATACACCAAGCTTGGACTGGGGCTGAGGGTTGTAGCTAACGATAATGTTTTGGCCCGGAGCAAAGGAGTACCTCTATCATCGACACATTCAATAGCCTGGATCTTGGGTGGCGTGGTCGCTGTAGTGGGAGGAATCTTTTTGGGTTATAGGTCAGCCATTGACCCCACGATGAGTACAATAGGACTTAAGGCTATTCCGGTAGTATTTCTGGGGGGCCTTGAATCCTTGCCTGGCGCTGTCGTGGCAGGAATAATCATTGGCCTAGTAGAGAATGTGGTGGGAACCTATATCAGCTCATCATGGGCAGGCATAGCCCCATTCCTGGTCTTGGTAATGATTTTGTTGATACGCCCCCAGGGTCTTTTGGGGCAGAAGATGGTAGAGAGGGTGTAAAGATATGACATCTCATTGTCCTGCAGGCACGTACGATGCCAATTACGGCCAAGACAGCTCTATAGCCCGTACTCAATTACAGAGGGTGTTTTTAATTGCAGGCATAATCCTCATCTTTGCCGCGCCCTGGTATCTAGGTAGCGATTTGTTAACACAACTAAACGAGATCGGCATTTATATCATAGTAGCTTCGGGGGTATTTATTGCTATCAGCTGTGGTATTGTCAATCTAGGTCAGGCAGGCTTTATGTGCATTGGTGCCTTCACTTCAGGAATACTGTGCAGCACAGCAGGATTTTCCTTATGGGGGGCTCTCCCTATTGCCATCATCGCTTCTGGCCTGATGGGAGTTCTATGTGGGCTTACATTATCCCGTATCAAGGGCTTTATTGCTGCCGTGGTGACTATAGCTGTAGGGATTATCATACCCGAGATGTTCATGATAATCTTGCCAATGCTTGATTTACCAGCAGAGGCAGTAAGCCTGCCCGAAGGTATCAGCATCGGAGGCAAAGTTCTGGGCAGCCAAGGGGTATATCTTTTGATCTGGGTTCTTGTCCTACTAACAGCCTTGCTGGTACTGAACCTCAGCAGGTCAAAAACAGGCAGAGCGTTTAGAGGTACCAGGGATAATGAATTGGTATCTGAAGCTGTGGGGCTAAATATCCGTCGGCATAAAATCGTGGCCCTTCTCGTTTGCTCTATCCTTGCCGGAATTGGCGGCTGGTTATGGGCATGCCATTATAGCTCAATATCCGCCGGTGCTTTCCGGTTCACACTATCTCTGGAGTGTTTAGGAATAGTAGTTCTGGGGGGAATGGGTAGTGTAGGGGGTATTTTTATAGGTAGTGTCATTGTGCTGGGCATAAAATTTGCGCTGTCAAATTACCTTCTACCCTGGCTAGAGGATATGTTTATGACAGGACCATGGTATGGAGTGCTGCCTTTAGGCGATTTGATAGGCCGTCTAGGAGGCATTACCCCTTTACTCCTGGGGATTATATTCATTCTAGTTTTCACTTTTTCTCCTTCGGGGATGGTAGGGTGGTGGAATAAGTTCAAGACTTACTATAGGCTATGGCCTTTACCGGGGTAGCATGAGCATTGACCTTAGAACTGTTGGATTTAGCCGGGGTTATATCGGGGTACAACCTCGAGCTTGCAGTGTGGGTGAGCTTAAAAATAATATGATAGGAGAGTAAAAGATGGATATTGCCAAACTTATCTTGACCAGCATGAATGATGAGGAGGAGGTGCTGGGGGTGTTGGGGGATAGGAGGTACACCCGGGGAGAAACCTTGGACAGGACTTACCGGCTGGCCAATGGCCTCAAAAACCTAGGCATAGGGAGAGGAGATAGGGTAGGCATAATGGCTCGAAATGGGAATGAGTTCTTTGAGGTTCTTCTGGCTTCCTCTATCCTGGGGGCTTTGATGTTGCCCGTGAACTGGCATCTTAAGGGAAGGGACCTATCCTACATTTTGGGAAAGGAGTTCCACCCACAGGCCTTGATCCTGGACCCTGAATTCCTCCCCAAAGTGGAGGAGATAAAGGAGGATACTACCAATATCCATCATCTTATCACCACCGGGGATACAACTTGCGGACTTCCCGCCTATGAAGACCTGCTAAGCGACTCTTCCCCTGAACCCTTAAAGGATTCCTACTTTCAGATAGGTTATGTGCTATTTTCTGCTGGTACTACCGGACTTCAAAAAGGGATAAACCTGTATGATATAGTAAATACTTTTATCAACCCTTCCGAATTTTCCGGCCCAATAAGGATCAAGGATATGGAGAGAAGGTCAGAGCTTTTATTTCGCATATTGAATCTGGTCTATCGTGTCAGAACTCATCTGGT
>DFBE01000036.1 GCA_002367275.1 Dehalococcoidia bacterium UBA3088
TTATGACACATTTCAGAGAGAACCTTAGAATTGCAACCAAAAGGACAATCTGCCACTACCTCAATCTCCGGAAGAAGGTCGGCAAGGGCGCGTTCAGCGGTGGACTTGGCCGTCCCTTTCTCTCCCCGGATGAGCACCCCACCAATCTTAGGGTTGATGGCATTAAGTAAAAGAGCACTCTTCATCTTCTCCTGCCCCACCAGGGCGGTAAAGGGATAGACCGAATCGCTATAACAGGACATCGCCCTCCTTCATTTCATTTGTGCTTACCATTCTCTTCATCAAAAAAAGCTCCCCCATTTCTCTCAACTCAGTGCTATTGCAACTTGTTGCATAACTGCTCAGAAGGATAGCATGCTTTCCAGAGTTTTGTCAAGTTTTATTGCAATTGCAGATAAATGCAATAAGGTTTATTTATTGGCTCTTGGCCGTCAGCTTACAGAAGTTCAGGCGAGTTCTACCTGATCTAGCTCGTAATGAGACCTGTTTTGGGGTTTGTCCGCTATTATGGCAATGTCAGGTTTTGCCTTCCTCCAGGCATTTTTGACAGTAGCCAAAAATGGCTAGATGAGAAAGCTCTGCCCTGAAATGATAATCCGACCATAGTTTGTCTCGGAGCACGAACAGGGCAGACTCGGGCAAATCTTCCACCTTACCACACCCCTTGCAGACTAGATGATGGTGGTGTCCCTTGGTGACTTCATGATAGCGAACTATCCCTTCACCAAGGTCGGTCTGGGTCACCAGCCCCAGTTCCTTGAGGAGCTCTAAGGTCCGGTAGACAGTGGAGATGTTGGTGTAGGAATATCTATCATGAAGATGGGAGTAAATCTCTTCAGCACTTATATGTCCTTCGCTTTCTTCCAGTATGTTTACAATCATCACTCTCTGGGGAGTGAGACGATGGCCTTTTTCCTTTAAGTTGTCCAGTATTCCCATCTATCTCTCCAGACGATGATAGCCAATTAAAGAGAGAAACTCAGATCGTGTCTCCGGCCTGCTCCTGAACGTGCCCCTCATGGCTGAGGTAATGAGTATCGACCCTGGCTTTTTGACCCCTCTCATCGTCATGCATAAGTGCTCAGCTTCGACCACTACCCCTACCCCCCCAGGATGGATGGCTTCCACAATAGCGTCGGCAATCTGAGATGCCATCCTCTCCTGAATCTGGGGGCGATGGGAGACTATCTCCACCACGCGGGCTAGCTTACTGACTCCCACTACCTCCCCATTCTGGCCGGGGATGTAGCCGATGTGAGCCATTCCAAAGAAAGGAAGTAAATGATGCTCGCACATAGAATAGAAGGGAATATTCTTGGTGATCACCATCTCATGATGTCTTTCCTCGAAGGATACGGTGAGCTCCTGCCTGGGATCGCATCCCAGGCCACTGAAGAGTTCAGTATACATCTGGGCTACCCTCTGGGGAGTCCCTAAAAGTCCCTCACGATGGGGATCCTCGCCGATGGCCTCAAGAATAAGGTTCACCGCTTTTACAATCTTTTCCTCATCGATCATAGGCCTAAAGCATCCTCGATAAGGTTGATGTCCATTTCCAGCTCTTGGGGAGGGGAAGCCGCCCTCAGGGCAGTATCAGGGTCTTTGAGTCCGCTTCCGGTTATAATGCATACTATCCTTTTTTGGCTAAAGTCCTCTCCGCACCTTATAAGTTTTATAAGCCCGGCTAGCGATGCCGCCGATGCTGGCTCGCCGAAGATCCCTTCCTTTTGAGCTAACTCCTGGTATGCTTCCAGGATCTCTTCATCGCTTACGCTGCCGATCATTCCCCCCGATTCATCACGTGCCTCTTCTGCCTTCTTCCAGCTAGCAGGGTTTCCAATCCTTATGGCGGTGGCAATGGTCTCAGGGTTTTCTACCGGATGGCCCAAAACAATAGGAGCTGCCCCTTGTGCCTGAAAGCCCATCATTTGAGGCCTTTTCCTGGCCTTCCTCAGCTCACAATATTCTTTGAATCCCTTCCAATAGGCAGTGATATTGCCGGCATTCCCTACCGGGATGAATAAAAGATCAGGAGCGTCAAGCAAGGAGTCCACGATCTCAAAGGCAGCGGTCTTTTGACCCTCTATGCGGTGGAGGTTTAAGGAGTTGACCAGGGTCAGGGGATGTTTTTGGGTGAGCTCGAGAACTAGCTTAAGCGCCTGATCGAAGTTTCCTCTTATGGCCAGTATATTTGCCCCATACATCATGGCCTGAGCTAGCTTTCCCAGAGAGATGTTCCCCTGAGGTACAAGGACAAAGGTCTTGACCCCCAAGTGTGCTCCATAGGCGGCCGCGGAGGCACTGGTATTTCCGGTGGAAGCACAGATGAGAGCTTCGCTTTTCGCCTCTACCGCCCTGGCTACTGCCACCACCATTCCTCTATCCTTGAAGGAACCGGTGGGATTACACCCCTCAAGCTTGAAGTGAAGCTCCCCCACTTTAAGCTCCCTTTCCAAATTCTGGGAGCGGACTAGAGGAGTGTTTCCCTCTCCGAGATTGATGGACGGCGTATCCGGAGTCAGAGGAAGGAATTCGCCATAAGTCTTCAATACTCCCACTAATCTTCCACCCGTATAAAGCTTTCTATCTGAAGGACAGAAGGAAGGAGTTCTATTTCCTGGATGGCCCTTCTCATCTTACCCTCAGAGGCTATATGCGTCATGATGACCAGCTCAGCGCTCCCCGAGCTGGTCTCTTTCTGGATAACTGAGGAAATGCTGATCTCGTTATCCCCTAAAACCTGAGCTATTTGGGCCAGAACCCCGGGCTTATCTTCTGCTCTCATCCGGAGATAGTACCGCGTCCTCACCTCCCCCATTGGCCGTAAAGGTTTTTCCTGCCTAAGATCTATGGTCTGACCTTTTACCTCCCGGACAACCTTCTGGGCGGCATCGATGATGTCAGAGATAACCGCTGAGGAGGTAGGGGATGCCCCCGCTCCCTCCCCGTAAAACATCACCTTCCCCACCAGGTCTCCCTGTACTTGAACGGCATTGTACACCCCATCCACCTCAGCCAGTGAGGAGCTTTGGGGGATGAGAGTGGGGTGAACCCGAGCCTCCACATATCCTCCTTCATCCTTGGCTATGGAAAGGAGCTTTATGGTATATCCCAGCTCTTGCGCATACTCGAAATCCCGGGGACGAAGCTTGGATATACCTTCAGTGTATACTTCGTGGGGGTGGATTATATTTCTGAAGCCTAAGGTAGCCAGGATGGATAGCTTATAGGCACAGTCCAGGCCCTGAATGTCATTTTGGGGGTCAGGTTCAGCGTACCCCAGTTCCTGGGCGTTTTTGAGTGCGGAAATGAAGTCTGCCCCTTTCGCCATCTGGGTGAGGATAAAGTTGGTAGTCCCATTGATGATAGCTATTATCGATTCTATTCTGTCTAAACAAAATTCCCGGGTTAAGGGATAGACCAGGGGTATCCCTCCACCCACTGAGGACTCAAACAGGAGCCCCACCCCCTTTTTTGCCGCTAAAGCCAGGAGCTCTGGGCCGTATTTGGCTATGACTTCTTTATTGGCCGTGACTACGTGCTTACCACAACTTAGGGCTTCTCTGATGTAGGAGGTAGCCGGATCCTCACCTCCCATAAGCTCCACCACGATATCTATCACGGGGTTTTGAGTTATCTCCTTGGATTCAAGCGTAATGAGAGGCACGATATGGACGCTCCTCTTCTTATGGGGATCACGGACTAAAACCTTGGCCAGAGCAATGGGAACCCCCACTCGGGAGGATATCATGTCCCTTCTTTCCATGAGAACCTGAGCTACCCTGCTTCCCACCACCCCCAGGCCCATAAGTCCTATGCTGACGCTTTCCTTCACAGGTTCTCCATAGCAAAATATATAAGCTCATCATCAAGGTAGACCTCCAGCGTTGCCTCCTCCCTCTCCTTTGCCATCCACTCATTGATAGTCCTTCCCTTAATGACTTCCTGCATGTCATGCTCAAGTTCTCTTTCTTCCTCCCGCTCCAAAACCTCAACTACCCAGTATCCCCCCAGCTTTGAACAACCAGAGTCAAATACAGGCTCCGAGAGAGCATGATGGTTGAGGGTGGAGATATCATCAAAGAACTCATAGTCCTCCC
>DFBE01000081.1 GCA_002367275.1 Dehalococcoidia bacterium UBA3088
CCCCTTTTTGGATGTCCTCCCCTCTGCGACGGATGTTCTCCCCTTCCTCCACCTTGCCTTTGATGGTTATCCGGGATGGTTTTACTTTCCCCTGCTCTTCCTCATCAGTATCCTCAAAGGGCACTACCACATCTGCCCCGTAAGGTAGGGGCGCCCCGGTCATGATACGGATGGCCTTTCCTGACTCAACCTTGCAGGTGGGAAAGCTCCCACAAGCCACCTCTCCGATGACCTCCAGACATGGAAAATTGACCGTGTCTTCAAATCTTACGGCGTAGCCATCCATGGCGGAGTTATCATGGGGAGGAATATTAAGATAGGAATAGATATCCTGAGATAAGACCTGGCCCAGAGATTCCAGGACGGGTCTTTCCTCCTCTTCTAGCTCCTGGATGTGGCTTAAGATCTTCTCCAGGGCTTCTTCAACGCTGATCATGGCTTACTTATGCTCACGTCATCACCTACCCTTATCAAACCTCCCTGGATCACGCGGGCGAATATCCCTTCCTGAGGCAGGAGCTTAAAATCTCCGGGGTGGGTTTCCTTACCTATCTGACTTACCTCAACCACAGCCTCCTTTCCTATATGTAGCTTTGTGCCCAGGGGCAAACTCACAAGGTCTATCCCTGAGGTCACCAGGTTCTCCGCCGAGTCCCCGGGGTTTAGCTTTATACCCTGGCCGCGCATCTTCTGGATGCTTTCTATGGCCAGAAGGCTGACCTCGCGAAGGCCTCCAGCATGGGCATCGCCGGAAAGCCCCTTTTCCTCCTCAAGCCACCCCTGGGCAACCGGTTCCTTTGTGGTCCCCTTTTCCTGGCTTAAGCAGATGGCAACCAGTCTGGCCTTACTTTGAGGAGCAATATACACTCCACTTCTTCCCCCACCCTTCCCCATTAGATAAATCTCCTCGATGGTCATATCTTTATCTACCCCCTTACACATATCGTAGACGGTGAGAGCGGATATGGCCGCCGCTACCAGTGCCTCCATTTCCATCCCCGTCCTTCCTGTACCCTTGGCCGCGGTGGTGATCTCGATGAAGTCACCATCATCGGGGAGACTGAACTCAACTTTGACATTGGTGAGCAAGAGCTGATGGCAAAGGGGTAAAAGATAAGGGGTTTTTTTTGCCGCCATGATGCCGGCTATCTGAGCGGTGGTGAGCACATCCCCCTTGGCTATTTCCCCCCCTTTTATGAGCTTGAGCGTCTCCGGTCTCATGCGAATCCGTGCGCATGCCACTGCCTCACGCTCGGTTTCCTTCTTAGGGGTGATATCTACCATGGAAACATGCCTTTCTCCCATAACTAGCCTCCAATCTGGACCATGTTTCTTTTCAAAGGTAAGCTGGGGTGACGCTCAGGCTTTTGGGAGATGGCCTTTAATATTGAGCGCTTTATCTCCTCCGTTGAATGAAGCACCCCTTTTAAGTCAATCTCGTCATCGGCCATAAGACAGGGGCGAAGCTTTCCCATCGCGGTGAGGCGCAGGCGGTTGCACGTTGAACAAAAATGGGGGTCAGTTAGGGGGCTCACAAAGCCTATGGTCCCCTTTGCCTCCGACAGGCGGTAGTACCGGGCGGGGCCATTTCCAAGTACACAAGCACAGGGCTTAAGGCTACTCATCTGCTCGATGTGCTGCCTGACCTCGCTTTCGGCCACAAACCCTGCTGCGTCGGTAAAGGGCATAAGCTCTATAAACCGAACATGCCACCCCTCCTTATGCGTTAAGGAAGCAAAGTCCCAAACCTCATCATCATTTATCCCCTTCATGACCACGGTGTTTATTTTCACCGGGTGAAGGCCAGCCCCTTTGGCCTCCTCAATGCCTTGTCGGACATCCTCAAGTTCTCCAAAGCGGGTGATGCGGCGGAACCTATCTGCCTTAAGACTATCCAGGCTTACATTAACCCGGTTAAGGCCTGCTCTCTTAAGCTCGCGGGCACAGTTCTTAAGTAGCGTGCCGTTGGTGGTCAAGGAAATATCTTCAATCCCCCCTATCCCGGAGAGCATTTCCAAAAGCCGGGGCAAACCTTTTCTCACCAGAGGCTCACCTCCGGTAATTCTCACCCTGGTTATGCCCAGCTCAACTCCTGCCTGAACGATAGCGCAAATATGTTCATAAGATAAAATATCATCTCGGGGCATAAGATGAATACCCTCAAGGGGCAGGCAGTAAATACAGCGCAGATTACACCGGTCAGTTACCGAGACCCGAAGATAATCTATGCGCCGCCCAAAGGGGTCAACCATAGATGGCCTCCTTAAGCTGGGGAGGGAGGTTTTCGGGGTGGTCACATACAGGAGGAATGACGTTGAGCTGCCCATTTGCCTCCATAATCTCTCTTCCTTGATCTTCGAGGAGAAGAAGGATGAACTCCGAAGCTAAATGTTTATGGGGAGCATTCTCAGGGATGGTTATGCCATACACAATGGGCTTGCCATTCTCAGCCACGTATAGACCAGGTTTCTTCTCGATCTCCACCCCGGATGAACCATAGAAATCCTCATAGGTCAGGGCAGTGTCTCCCATTATGCCTATCTGGGAAAGATTGATGGCGGGGTGAAGCTCAATGAAGTTCAGCCCGTGCTGCGTGGCTACCGAGCGGTACTCAAAGGCGTAATCCAGGTCGCCAGATTGAAGGGTGCTGATAAGGTCCACCGACTTCCGACTTACTGCCTCACCGCCGCTGCCATATCTACCCCGCTTATGCCCATCTCCAGGGATGAGAGCATCATATAACTCCTGAGCCTCAGGATCAGGAGTCAGGCCAAAATTAGCTGCTTCACCAAAGTAGTATTTTTGAGCTAGCTGGATTAGCATGAGCGTCCGGTAACCGCAAGGATCAAGGTCAGGGTTACTGTGTCCGCAGGTTACACGTTCATTTCGCAGGACATCATACCACGTCCGCTCACCGCTTGCTATTGATCCAGAAAAGGGGGCATGGTCGCGGTAGCAAAGGACCATTTCATTTCGGGCAAAGGCGATGTAAAAGTCGGCATATCCATCTTCATAAAGCCTGCCCGGGATAAGGGCATAGTCGGCAGAGGCGATTATATCGGGGGGATTCTCACCCGCTCTCTCCAAAGTTATGGACTTGCTTATCATCATAGCTGACCCCCCTGACTCACAAAGTACTTCTACACCAGGGTGAGTGTCTTCAAAAGCATCTGAAAGCTCCTCAAAGGGAACGCTCAGGCTTCCGGCATGATAGACGACGAGCTTCCCTTTCGCCACCCCCCCCTCCAGGCTGGCCAACATCGAGGTTATGGTTAAGGCTGCGGCAATGATCAAACCTATCTTTTTTCTCATGATATAGCTCCTCTCAGAAGACATGGACTGCTCCCGCCTTAAATGTGACCCAGACCTTCATTCCTCTCCTGAGCTCAAGGTCCTCCAGGGACTGCCGGGTGATGAGGCAGGTAAGCTCGAGCGGCAGGCTCACCGTGACATAGATAACCGCCCCCCGGGGGATGATGTCGGCTACCACACCAGAAAGGGAGTTCCGGGCGCTGGAGTGAAGGGGCTGCCGGGAGATGAGGATATCCTCCGGGCGAAGAGAAAGGTGCACCTCATCCCTGAGCTCGGTTATCGCCCTGATTTCTATGCCGCCGACATCGACCATGGTATAGCCATCTTCCCCGTCTCCGGCTCTGCCGCTGAGTATATTCCTGGATAGGGCAAAGTGGGCCACAAACTCAGACTTCGGCCTTCGCAACACCTCGTCCGGCGTCCCTACCTGAACTATCTGGCCCTCATTCAACACTGCCACCCGGTTTCCTAAAGCTACGGCCTCCTCAAAATCATGAGTTACATGGATCACCGTCACTTTTACCCGATGGTGCAGTTCCCGGAGTTCCCCCTGTAATCCTTCCTTGGTTTCAGGATCCAGGGCGCTCAAAGGCTCATCCAGCAAGAGCACCCGGGGGTCAGTGGCCAAGGCCCGAGCCAGGGCTACCTTTTGCCTTTCTCCTCCGCTTAAGGTAGAGGGATTCCTTTCCACAAGATGGGAAATTTTAAGCAGTCCTACCATGTCATCCACTCTTTCCCTCACCTTTTCCCGGGGATAGCTCATAAATTTAAGCCCAAAGGCAATGTTATCCTTTACGGAAAGATGGGGGAAAAGGGCCTGGTCCTGATACACTATGCCCATCCCCCTCTTCTCGGGATAAAGATGGCTAATTTCTCTCCCATCGCTCCAGATCTCCCCCTGGGAGATAGGATAAAGACCGGCCAGAGCTTCTAAAAGGACAGTCTTACCCGCTCCCGTAGGCCCCAGAATGATGAAATACTCACCTTCCTCAATGTCAAGGTTAATATCCTCAAGCCAGAAATCACCCAGGTTGACCTTGAGAGCTCTTATTTTGATCATGTCCTTACCCCTCTACAGGCTATGGTTCTCAAGGTGATGAAGGTGATGAGTGAGATCAGGATCACCAGCACTGTCACCGGTCGAGCAGAGTCCAGACCGAAGGAAGCAAATCTATCAGCCACCAGGATGGAATCAGCCACCGGGTAATGTCCCATGAAGGGGACATGATAGGCAAGGATGAGCACCGCTCCGAACTCTGACATTCCCCGGGCCCACATCATCACCGAGCCGGAGAATATATTCCTCCAGGCCAGGGGGAGGGAAACTCGGAGGAATGATTGCCAGGCTGAAGCGCCCAACGTTCTGGCCACCTTCTCCAACCTGACATCCACCCCCCGGAAACCATCCTTGGCCGAGTCTATGAGGAAGGGAAGGCTGACAAACATCATGGCGATGACCACCCCCGCCACCGTGTTGACGAAATCAACGCCCAAACCGTGGAATATCCTGCCAAATAGAAATTGCTGTCCGAAGACAAACAGAAGGGCAATGCCGGCGGCGGAATGAGGGATGACGATAGGAATATCGATGAGGCCCTCCAGAAACCCTTTTCCCCAGAATGACCGCCGGGCCAGAATGTAGGCCAGAGGAACCCCCAGGAAAAGCCCTACCAGAGTGGCTATGAAAGCGGCATAGATGGTAAGCAAGATGGAGGTGTATACATCCTGTTCAAGAAGCGTACCCCATAACGTTCCCGGGCCTGAGGAGGTCACCGTCTTCAGCAAAGGAGCAAAGATGAATACTAAAATAAGGCCGCTGAGCAGGATAAACACTACACTCATACCCTCTGGTCTTCTCCAGAGCGCTTTAGTCATATCCCCTCCTGTTAACTTTCTTCAGTGTATGGTTTCTCTGGCCTGGCTACTTACCGACCATGACCTCGGTAGCCTTGGTCAGGGCAAAGGCTTTATCTCCTACCTTCAGTCCCAAACGCTCAGCCGACGTCCTGGTTATGAGGGCAGTTATTTCATTCTCTCCCACCTGAAGGGTGACCTCGGCCATAACTTGCCCCAGCCTTAAGTCCTTGACCGTACCCGTGAGTTTATTACGCGCGCTTACTTCCATTTTTTACCTCCTTTCAAACTATAAGTTAACTGCATAACTCAT
>DFBE01000057.1 GCA_002367275.1 Dehalococcoidia bacterium UBA3088
CCCCGCTATATTGCTTCCTCCAGTGGTACAGGAGGCCAGATGAGATACTGTGCCTTCTACAGATCTGAGCAGGCCTCGTAGTTCCACTAAGGAGCTCTTCTACAACCTCTCTTTTAAACTCTGGAGTAAATGTTCTTTGCTTCCTCATGGTAAGACCCTCCTTCACTAACATTTTTGGACCTCACCAGTTTAGTCTAACCCAAAGTGTCCAGCTTTAGGGGTTCACTCCAATACGTCGTCTCGGTTCTGGCTCTCAACAATGATATAATAACCAAAAAGTATGCGAAAACTTTTCCTCTTTTTTTTCTTCCCTTTGATATTTATAGTCCTGGCAGAAGCTCAATCCCCCCAGGTCGATGTCCTCAGGGTGGATGGAGCCATTTCCCCTCCGGTCGCCCAATATATAGAGAGAGGAATCGAAAGCGCTGAAGATCATAATGCCGTGGCCTGTATCATCGAGCTAGATACACCAGGAGGGGTGGATACCTCCATGAGGGATATCGTACAGCACATCGTAAACGCCAAAATTCCGGTTATCGTGTATGTCTCCCCCGCTGGAGCCAGGGCAGCCTCGGCAGGCACATTCATCACCATGGCCGCCCACATAGCCGCCATGGCTCCTAACACCGCCATCGGTGCTGCCCATCCTGTCATGGCGGGGGGGATGGAGATTCCTGAAGACATGGAGGAGAAGATAGTAAACGACGCCGCAGCTTACATCAAGAGCACTGCTCAGAGTAAAGGAAGGAATGTGGAGTGGGCGGAAAGGGCCATCCGGGAGAGTGCTTCCGCCACCGCCACCGAGGCCGTGGAGCTCAACATCGTCGACCTTATTGCCTCAGATACTGAGGAGCTTTTATCCCTCATCGAAGGCCGGGAGGTAAAGCTGATTGATGGCACCAGGGTAGTCCTCAATACGGAGAATGCAGTATTAAACTACAACCGTATGAACTGGGCAGAGACGTTTCTCCTCACCCTGGCCGACCCTAATGTTTGCTCCATCCTATTTATTATAGGGCTCATAGGGATAGCCGCGGAGATATTCCACCCCGGCATGATGATCCCGGGCATTCTGGGGGGGGTTTGTCTTCTTCTCTCGCTGTATGGGCTCACCGTCCTTCCGGTGAACATCGCCGGTATCCTCCTCATCGTTTTAGCCATAGGTTTGTTCGTCGCCGAGATATTCACTCCCACCTTCGGGGTGTTGACGGCGGGGGGAGTAGCTTCTCTTATATTCGGTTCCATGATATTGTTTAGTGGGAGGGTGTTTGAGGTGAGCTTAGGGCCCATTATCGGGCTGGCCATCATCTGTGGCCTATTTTTCTTCTTCCTCATGGGAATGGTGCTCCGGGCGCAGATAGGAAGAAAAGCCATGTACGGTGAGGAGTCGATAGTAGGAAAGATAGCTGAGGTTAAGACGGTCCTCAACCCCAAAGGAATGTGCTTGTTTGAGGGTGAGAGGTGGGAGGCTACCTCCGAAGAAGGGAGGATAGAGAAAGGAGAGGAGGTTGTAATAACCAGGATTTCAGGATTAAAATTAACGGTAAAGAAAAAGGAGGAGAAATGATCGGATGGATTATTGGTATTATTGCTTTTTTGCTGCTCATAACTTTGCCTGTATCCATAAAGATAGTTAATGAATGGGAAAGAGGGGTAGTCTTACGCTTGGGGAAGTTCATCGGGCTAAAGGGGCCGGGTATTCGGTTCATCCTTCCCTACATCGATAAGCTGACAAAGATGGACCTCCGGGTGGTGACGATGAATGTCCAAAAGCAGGACGTAATCACCTGCGACAACGTGACCACCACCGTAGATGCAGTGGTGTACTTCAGGGTAATACGGCCTGATGATGCCATGATGAAGGTAGAAGATTATATCCGGGCCACCTCTCTCATCTCCCAAACTACCCTGAGGTCGATACTGGGGCAATCAGAGTTGGACGACCTCCTGGCGCATAGAGACCAGCTCAACGCCATGTTGCAAAAGACCATCGATGAGGAGACCGATCCCTGGGGGATAAAGGTGAGTGCAGTGGAGATAGCCAGCGTAGAGCTTCCTCAATCGATGCAGCGGGCCATGGCTGCCCAGGCTGAGGCGGAAAGGGACAGGAGAGCCAAGATTGTCCATGCCGAGGGAGAATTTCAGGCAGCTCAAAAGTTGGCTGAGGCAGCTAAAGTCATCGCTGCTGAGCCCCAGGCATTGCAGCTGCGCTACCTTCAGACAGTTAGCGCCATTGCTACAGAGAGAAGCAACACCATCCTCTTTCCTCTTCCCCTGGATCTCATTACCCCTTTTATAGCCAATTTAAAGAAGTAGCTATATCTGGGCCAGGCCAATTATTTCCTTCAAGGAGGTATTCTCCTTAAGGCAGAATTCCTCCAGCTCGTGGATGATGTTGACCGTTGCCCGAGGGTGGGAGAGGGTGGCTGCACCTACCTGAACGGCGGTAGCTCCGGCCAACATGAACTCCAGGGCATCCTCACCCGAAAAGATGCCGCCGCATCCGATTACAGGTATACTTACCGCTTTGGCTGCCTGATACACCGAATGAATGGCAATAGGCCTTATGGCGGGGCCAGATAGACCCCCGGTTATATTTCCCAGGGCCGGTCTTCTCCTTTTTATATCAATGGCCATACCTTTGATGCTGTTCATAACCGTCAGAGCATCCGCTCCTGCCTCCTCACAAGCGCTTGCCACTTCGCTAACATGGGAGCTATAGCTAAGCTTCACTATAAGTGGAAGTGAAGTAGACTTCCTCACCTTCCTGGTTATATCAAAGGCTACTTCAGGATTTTCCCCTGAATCGGTAATCCCCTCCACGTTAGGGCAGCTCAGGTTAACCTCAATTCCACTTACCCCCTTCACTCCGTCCAGCTTTGATGCCAAAAGGACATACTCTTCAGGGTCATTGCCGGCGATGTTTACTATCACCGGAACCTGCCAGGTCTCCCAGATGGGAGCCTTGACCTTTATGACCTCCTCCACTCCAGGGTTCTCCAGCCCCACGGAGTTAAGTATCCCTGAAGGTGTCTCCCATATTCGGGGTTGAGGGTTCCCCTCCCTTTCCTCTAAGGTAGTCCCTTTACACACAATGGCCCCCAGTTTTTGGATGTCAACTATGGGCTCATACTCTGCCCCATATCCGAAGGTCCCTGAAGCAGCCATCACCGGGTTTTGGAGCTTAAGCTCCGCGATTTCTACTTCTAAGTTCACTCCACCCTCCTACGGCGCAGTCGGGCAAACAGAAAGGATAGAGCAAATAGGGGAATGCTCACCAGAACAATGGCTGGTCCTGATGCTAAGTTGAACTCGTACCACAGTCCTATTCCCAAAGTGGTGGAGATAAGCCCCAGGAGGATGGAGAATAGCATGAGTTTCTTCAGGCTATGGGTGAATTGCCAGCCGGTCGCCACGGGAAGGGCAAGCAGAGCGATAACCAGGATGACGCCCATCACTCTTACCATCACCACTACGCTTAAGGCGATGAGGCAAAGCAGAACAAGGTAGGATTTCTCCATGGGCGCGCCAACACTCTCCCCGAACTCTTCATCAAACGACAGGATCAAAAACTCCTTGTATAAAAGAGATACGGTGAGGATTATCACCGCATCTAAAGCTGCCATCAGTATAAGATCGGATGAAGAGGTAAGACTAAGATCCCCAAAAAGGTAGCTGGGGAGTCCAGGAACAGTGCCAGGGGCCAAATCATGAAAGATGACCCCTAAGGCCATCCCCAAAACCCACAGCGCCCCAATAGTGACATCCTCAGGAAGCTTCGTCCTCCGAACCACCACTCCCATGCCTATGGCAGAGGCTAAGGTATAAAAAAATGCCCCCAGAAGCGGATTTATCCCCAGGAATTGTCCTATTCCGATTCCCCCCAGTGAGGCATGGGAGATTCCTCCGCTCATAAACACAATTTTCTTCACCACCACGTAAGTCCCTATCACCCCGCAGGCAACGCTGGCCAGGAGCCCTGCCAGGAGGGCATTTCTCACAAAATCATACTGGAGGGCTTCTATCATCGATGTTCTCTAAGCACCCGGTGAGGAACGCCGTGGGCTATCATGTCTACCGGACACTGGTATGCTTCCTCGAGTTCTCGAGCTTCCAGCTCTTTGTCACCATGGTAGAAAAGGCGGCGGTTGAGGCAAGCGATCTTATCTACATAGATGGAAACTGCACTTATATCGTGGGATACCAGGACTATGGCCATTCGGCGCTTAAGCTCACTTAAAAGCTCGTAAAGCCCTGCCTGCATAGGCGTATCAATGCTGGCAGTAGGCTCATCCAGAAGCAAAATCTGGGGATGGGCCACCAGAGCCCGGGCGATGAATATTCTTTGTTGCTCACCACCGGATAGACTTCCTATCTGCCTGTGTTTAAGCTCGAGCATCCCTACCTCAGCCAGAGCATTTAGAGCTAATTTCTTATCCTCTCTGCTATACCTTTTGAACAGTCCTACCTGACCATAGCGCCCCATCAAGACCACTTCCAGAGCGCTCAGGGGAAAGTCACGGTCAAAGAGATTGTATTGAGGAACATAGCCCATCAGCCTTCTTGCCTTATTAGGTGGGTTGCCCAAAACGCTGACCCTGCCCTGGCTGGGCTTCACCAATCCCAATATGGTCTTGAGCAGGGTAGTCTTTCCTCCCCCATTGGGGCCTATTATGCCCAGAAAATCATCCTCGTATACAGATAGGTTTATATCCTCTAACACCACTATGCCATCATAGCGCACGCTAACATCTTCCAGCCTTACTATTTCTTTTAACATATTAGTCCATGGTATCTACCAGTATGCCCAAAATGGTGTACATATTCTCGAGATAGTTCTGGGCCAGAGGGTCGATGAATACTACCTCGCCTCCAATCTCGGAAGCAATAACCTCTGCGCTGTGGGGATCAAACTGAGGCTCAGCAAAGATGACCTTTATATTATGCTTTCGGGCCTCATCTATGGCCCTCTTTATATCTTTAGCTTTAGGGCTCTTGCCTCCTACCTCTACAGTTATCTGCTCTAGATTATAATCGCGGGCGAAGTAGGTGAGGGCAGGATGAAAGATAATAAACTTCTTCACCTTTATTCCCTGGAGACTTATCTCAATGCTTCGGTCCAACCCATCCAGCTTTTGGAGATATCTATGGGCATTATGCTGGTAGTAATCTTGATACTCCGGGTCTAGCTGGATGAGAGCCTGCAGTATATTTTTTACCTGGAGCCTGGCATTCCGGGGGGATAGCCAGATATGAGGGTCATCATCTATTAGCTCCACCCCCTGCGAGGTATCCACGACAATGATGCCAGGGTTGACCTCGGCCACCCTATCCATCCAAAACTCCAGCTTTGCCCCGTTCACGACAAACAGAAAAGCTTCATTTATCTTTTTCAGATCACGCGGGGTGAGGGAAAAGGTATGGGGCTCCTTTCCTGGTGGTAGAAGGGCGGTGACCTTCACCCTCTCTCCTCCTACATTCTCCACAAACTGAGCTAAGGGGGGTATGCTTACCACCACTCCTATCTTGTCGGTGTCGGCTTGAGCTCCCAGGGTGGGGCTAGCGATAATGGCCACAGATGACATCACCGCGATAGCGATATAAACCGTTATGGCTATAAGCTCTCTCATCCTTTACCTCCCAGGAAGAAGTTTTGCTCTGGCATTTGCTTACGGCACTTAGGGCATAGGCCATGAAACTCCAGGAGGTGTTCCTGGATAAGAAATCCCGTCTCCTCAGATAGTCTTCGCTCCAGGCTATCGAGGTTGCAATGGGTAAAATTCACCACTGTGCCGCAATCAGAGCATACCAGGTGGTGGTGGTGCTGGGGGATTCTTCGGAAGAGATAACTTGGGCGATGGCCCTCACCGCACACCTCACAGATAAAACCCAGTTCGTGGAGCATGTTCAGGGTACGGTAGATGGTAACCAGCCCAATGCCGGGGTGTGTCCGATGGGCCCTCTGGTATATGATTGCCGGGGTGAGATGACTCTGGCTCAAGGCAATCACCCTCAGTACCGCTCGCCTCTGAGGAGTAAGCTTGTATCCTTCCCGCTTCAGCGCCGCCACCATTTCTTCCAATGTGGTTTCCATCCATTCTTGTCCTAAGGCCCAGCATTAAATGAAAATTACTTTCATCTACTATAGTAAATAAAGCTCCCCTTTCCCGTCAATGGTTAAAGGAAATTATCTTTCCTGGCCGCTCACCTGAGCTAACTCAAGCTTGCCAGGTGGGCCAGCTTCTCCCTGGCCCTTCCACTATCCAGGGATTGGGAAGCTAAGGAAATTCCCTCTTTTATGTCACCGGCCAGGCCATAGATCCACAGAGAGGCGCCCGCGTTGAGGAGGACGACATCCCTTATTGCTCCTCTCTCTCCCTCAAGTAGTCTATTCATTATGGCTACGTTTTCTTCCACCTTCCCTCCTTTGAGCTCGGATATATCTCCCCTGGGGATACCCAAGTCCTGCGCGTCAACCCAAAAAGTATCCGCCTTCCCTTCACAAAGGCGGGTTATCTTGTTCAGCCCACTGGTGGTGAGCTCATCCATCCCCTCACCAAAAACCAGAAGCGCCTTGGGAGCTCCCAATAGCTTCAGTACCTCCGCCAACCTCTCGGTGAGCGAAGGCTCGCAAACCCCGATAAGCAAAACCTCTGCCCCCGCAGGGTTAGTGAGAGGGCCCAGAAGATTAAACGCCGTCCTTATGCCTATCTCTCTCCTCGGCCCTGAAGCATGTTTCATCGCCGGGTGGAAGAGAGGGGCAAACATAAACCCTATCCCTACCTCATCGATGCACCTTTCTGCCTCTTTTGGGCCAAGGTCAATTCTCACCCCCAGGGCTTCTAAAAGGTCAGCACTCCCACACTTTGAGGAGGCAGCCCTATTTCCATGCTTTGCCACCGTTACCCCTGACCCGGCTATGACCAGAGCAGCCGCGGTGGAGATGTTGAATGTCCCTATTCCATCACCACCCGTCCCCACCACATCCATGACCGGACGGTGGTGAGGTTCTACCCTCAAGGCATGACCCCGCATAGAGGAAGCAAAGCCGGCAATCTCCTCCACGGTCTCCCCCTTCATCATAAGAGCGGTCAGAAATGCCGCTATCTGAGAAGGAGTGGACCTACCCTCCATTATTTCGTCCATCACCTCCTGTGCCTCCTTCATGCTCAAGTCCTTTTTATCTACCAGGCGAGAGATAGCCCATCTTATCATCTCTTCCTCCCTCAGCCAAAGATATGGCGTTCTTGAGCACTTCAATCTTGTTCAAGCTTTCCTCATACTCCCGGTGGGGGTCAGAATCAGCCACTATCCCTGCCCCCCCCTGAAGATAAGCGGTATCCCCCTTCATCACGATAGTCCGGATGGCAATGCAGGTGTCCATGTTGCCTTCAAACCCGAAGTGTCCCACTGCTCCAGCGTAGGGTCCACGGCGGGTCCCCTCTAGCTCAGAGATGATCTCCATGGCCCTTATCTTAGGGGCACCACTCACCGTGCCGGCGGGAAAGCAAGAGCGCAGAAGGTCAAAGGCATTGTATCCTTCCCGAAGTTCTCCTCGAACCTGAGAGACAATGTGAATCACATGGGAGTACTTCTCAATACCCATAAATAGAGGGACTTTCACCGTGCCATATCGACACACCTTTCCCAGGTCGTTTCTTCCCAGATCCACCAGCATCACATGCTCCGACCTTTCCTTGGGGTCGGAGAGAAGTTCGTCTACCATCCCTTCATCATTCCCTTCTACCCGGGGCCTGGTCCCGGCAATGGGCCTGGTCTCGGCTCGTGTTCTCTCCAATTTCACCAGCATCTCCGGCGAGGAGCCAATGAGCTGAAAGTCCCCCAGGTTAAGGTAAAACATATACGGAGAGGGATTTAGCACACGTAGGGCGCGGTAGATGGAAAAGGGAGAGGCCAGCGTCCTTCGTCTAAGCCTCTGGGAAAGGACAACCTGAATGGTATCTCCGGCCAGGATATACTCCTTTATCCTCTTTACTCTGGTGCAAAACTCCTCCTCCGTAAAGTTGGAGGTGGAGGGGAAGGTCTCTTGGAACATCGGCCCGGGGGAAGGAGAATAGGGGCAGGATATCCTATCCCACACCTTACTTATTTCTTCCTGTGCTTTTTGGTAGGTCTCCTCAATATTGCTTAAATCATGGGGCAGGAAAACCACCTTAAGCCGGTTCTGAACGTGATCAAACACTATCACTGTATCGGTAAACATAAAGTAGGAATCAGGAAGGCCGAGCTCATCATCCTCCAAGAGAGGTATTCGCTCGAAAGAGGAAACTACATCATAGGACAGATACCCCACTGCACCCCCGAAGAAGTGGGGCAGATCCGGAACTGCCTCCACCGATCTTGGGGTCAAAACTTCGGAGATCAGGTTTAAAGGGTCGCTCCCTCTCACTTCCACCCTGCTTAGTTTTTCCTCCTTCAGGATAAACCCTTCCCTTCCCCGAGTGTAGGCTACCAAGTAGGGGTTGATCCCAATAAAGGAGTAACGCCCCAGACGCTCACCACCCTCCACACTCTCCAGAAGGAAAGAAGGGGCACTCGGTTTGAGCTTGAGGAAAAGAGACGCCGGAGTCTCAAGATCGCAGAATGCTTCCTCAAAGATGGGGGTGAGCTTCCCCGCCTCCATCCTTCGGCAAAAGGTCCCTATATCGGGCGAACACGACATCTCTAAAAAAAGTTAACCTCCCGCCCCTGAGGACGGGAGGTTAAACCCTCCCGCGGTGCCACCTCCATTAGCCATCTTACGATGGCTCACTTTATGGGTACAAAAACCTCCGTACCCTGAGCTATGATAACGGAGCCCTTCCGGCAAGGCCTACTCAAGTGCCCTCGGGCATCCTTCAGCCTGCAGCTCCCCAGCCCATTCTACCCTCGCGCCGGGCCAGGCTCTCACCTTCCCTGACTCTCTGTGCCTCGCTTTAGGATATACTATTCTGGTTCTCAGCCTTTAACGCATTTTAGCAAGGGACTAAGACATATGTCAACCTTCCAAATTGCCTCGATTGCGTTACCCGGTTACGGGAGAGGCTTACCCCTGAGTGCACCTGTCATTGTCAAAATGCCAACCAGCCCCCTCTCTATCATACTCCTAAGCCAGCCATATTGATCGCTCTCTTGATCTTGATGTGGTATAATGGCGCACATGACGAAGAAGTTCAGCTTAGGTGTAACCCTGGCACAGACCACATTACAATTAGGATTACTGATCCTGGGGATTTATATACTGGCTGTGGAAGCAGGCGTTTGGATTGTCCCTTATGTAGTTTTATTGATTCTGCTGTACAGCGTGTTCAGATATTACCTTTGTACCAGATGCGAGTACTATGGCACGCATTGTCCATCCTTCGGTCTAGGTATATACACCTCTCGGATATTTCCCCAACAGGAAGGGAAGAGTATAAATATTCCTGTAGGTGCTGTGGATATACTCAGCTTCTTCGTTGTTTTATTTTATCCTATCCCCTGGCTCGTAAATAGCATTCCTTTGCTCATACTCTACCTGATCCTGCTAGTAAGCTTTTTTGCGGTAAAGTCTTACACTGGTTGCAGGTATTGTAATAAAGATTTCTGCCCTTTAAGTACTATGTCCCGAAAAATGTTCGGCACTCCTCAAGGTTGAGGATTCCAGGCCGCACCTATTAGCTAAGATCTCCTTAAGCTGATCGTTGAAACTTACCCTGAATGCTGGAAAAGGGGCACTCTCGTTTATAGAGATAGGGCGAGAAGACCACCGATTTCAGTCGGTGGATGAACCGCCCCCTTGCTCCTCAATATAACGTTGGATAGTTTCAGCTTAAAACATGTCCAGCAGTTCCCACATAATAACCTGAAGACCAAAGATTTCCCTTCCTGAGCCTTCGATGCAATTCGGGAAATCGCTTGAATATCCTTAGAGCAGTGGTGCCCTTGAGAATTTTAACTATGCTGGTGGGAGAGTCAAAAGATGATGCCGAGATAAAAAGATGGATATGATCAGGCATGACCCTGAGTTCAAGGATCTCCCATCCCTTTACAGTAACAATAGTTTGAATGCATTCCAAAGTTCAAGTCTTGACCTCACCTACTAAAACATCATGGCGATACTCAGGGCACCAAACTAAGTGGTAGTTGATATTGTACACGGCAAAGCTTGAGTTCTTCATAACCATATGGCAACATGGAAACAATGGATAAGCAAGTTTTGAAAAAGACCTACAAATTCAGACTTTACCCAAACAGAGGGCAGGCCACAAAACTTGAGGATGCCCTTTCTTTGTGTCGCTGGCTCTACAATGCTGCTCTGAAGGCACGGAAAGAGGCACGGGAGAACCATCATAGTATTGGCTATTACCAGCAAGCCTAGGAGCTTACTGAACTCAAAAAAGAATTTCCCGAATTTGATGAGGTTTACTCCCAAACACTCCAGGATGTTCTCAGAAGGTTAGACAAAGCTTTTCAAAACTTTTTCCGACGGGTAAAGAAGGGTAAGCCGGGTTATCCTCGTTTCAAAGGCAAAAATAGGTACCATAGCCTTGTTTATCCTCAATCCGGGTTCATGGCAAAAGATGGCAAGCTCTATTTGTCAAAGGTGGGCGACATCAAAATTAAGCTCCATCGTCCTATTAAGGGGCAAATTAAAACCTTGACTATCACTAAAGAAGCGGATGGATGGTATGCTTGCTTTTCGGTGGAAGTAACTGTGAGGAAAACTGCCCCTAAACTTGTTAGGTCCGCAGTTGGAGTAGATGTGGGACTCGAATCTTTTGCTACTCTATCAGATGGAACCCAGATAGAAAACCCTAGGTGGTTCAGAAAAGCCGAGAAAAAATTGGCTCTCCACCAAAGAAACCTTTCCAGAAAGCAGCTGAAGTCCCTGAACAGGGATAAACAAAGAGACAAAGTAGCCAAATTACATAAAAAGACAGCTAACCAAAGAAAGGACTTTCAGCACAAGGTTTCAAGGCAGCTTGTCGAGGGAAACGATCTGATAGCATACGAAGACTTAAACGTCAGGGGAATGGTGAAAAACCGGCATTTGGCAAAGTCAATTTCAGATGCTGGATGGAGGCAGTTCATTGCTTTTGTCTGCTACAAAGCGGAGGAAGCTGGTAGCATGGCAGTAGCAGTGAACCCATTTAGCACAAGCATAGACTGCTCAGGGTGCGGTTTTCCAGTGGAGAAAACTTTAGCTCAAAGGATACACAAGTGTCCAAACTGTGGCCTTGAGATACCAAGAGACTGGAACGCTGCCCTGAACATCCGCAAATTGGGGCTGTTAAGCCTACCGCAGGAACTGCGGGATGTTAAGCCTGTGGAGACTGGAACCTCTGCTCCTTGTAGTAAGCTCTGGTCTGGGAAGCAGGAAGCCACCGATTTTAATCGGTGGTAGTTCACAATGGTATCCTGTACGCAAGAGAGTTCGAAGCGGGCAGGGTTTCCTTAAAGACGCTTGACTCGGAGAAGAAAACTTAGCCCAAATTTACCACTGAA
>DFBE01000021.1 GCA_002367275.1 Dehalococcoidia bacterium UBA3088
AGGCCAACGTAGAAGGCAGTTACTGAATAAATTCTGTCCCATTTATCTTTTAACTCTTTGTTTTGGGCAAGCTCAGGTGCTACCAAACAGGCTTGCATGGTCTGTATTCGGGCATCATATAAGGATATGAGGGCTTTACAGGGAGGGATGTTATTACATGACTTCCCTGGCCCAACCTGATCTGTTCCCTTTAAAAGCAGGCTCATTCTTCCATACCACATAAACGCCTTAAAGTAGTTCTTTAACTTCTCCGACCTCGTATAATGGCCCCGGGGAACATATTGAGAGTAATCTTCCTTGTAGATAAAAATGGGAGAGTCTGAGAATCCTTCATGTTTTCTTATCAAGGCTAATTCTTTTTCCACATCTTCCTTCACAAATTCAGGAACGTCAAAACTATATCTTTCTAAATCCTCTTCTCTGAAATATGCGCTGGCTAAGCCTGGATCCTTGCATTTCCTCCCATCCCTGCAAAGTTGATCCTTCCCTGGTTTTAGCAAACTTAAGCCCACGACAAAATAAGCAGCATTTCTTTTTGAGGCCTCTTTTAAGTCTCCCGTAGCACCGTTATATTTTTCCACTGAGTCATCCAACAGGCACTTACTGATATCCCATATATCATCGTAAAATTCTCTTTCCTCAACCTGTCTTAGAGTTTCATCGAATTGAATATGGTAAAGGTGTAATAAGGAGTCTGAAGTGATGAAAATGGGTATTTCTTCATCCTTCAGGATTTCATAAGGTTGAGTAATATATTCTTCTTGTGGGTTGAAGGGGTTATCGATAACTACGAATCCGTTTTTCTGTAGAAGGTTTAACGCATCACTGCTCAGAGGAATTTTCCGGGAAAAATCATCAAAGTTGTATATTTGATCTGTTTTTAACGGCAAGCTGTATGGAGAAACCTGTAGAACAATATCCAAAGGAGCTAAAGAATAGTACTCTACAAAACTCGGCCTTTCTGTTTTAACATCGGATGAATCAATTGGTTCTGTGTTTAATGCAGATGCCTCTTGAGCATATCCAGTGTTAAAAATCATTCCTGCCAATGCCAGGGTCAAAGCGGCATGTATCAAATGTTTTACCCTCATCACAATTTCCTCCCATGACTAATTGTATAACTAACCTATCCGGAAGTGATAAAATACCAGGGTGTCAAACACCGATCCTGGCTGGATGGCCGGTGAACTACCAGCTATGTCTTAAGTTTTATGGGATATGTAAAAAGGGAGGTAAAAAATGATGAAGAGAATAAAATTCTGGGGGATAGTTCCGCTTTTCTGCCTTTTGACCACGGGCGTAGCGCTACCCGTAACGGGAGGTCAATCCGACCCCTCAAGTAACTCACAAGAGAGAGCCGTCATCCAGACCCAGTTGCCATCTCCCCAACTGAGAGCATTCTCTACAGGGATTGTATCGGTTAAGGAACCTTTTGCCGCAATTCCTGGAAGCTACCTGGAGCAACAGTTTGTATTGCCCCGCGGTACTATCCTGAAAACGCTCGATGTACAAGGCTTCAAAGTAGATATTGTAAGGAAGCTGTCAACAGATAGGACCCTGGTGGTGGAGATTCAGGGGGTTCCTCAGACCAATGCTCCCTCCCTTTCTTATCTGGTGCAAAATGCCCTCCGCTGGAAGTCTCTGTACGCCATAGATATATCCACAGGAGACTTCAAAGCTTTTGTTTCCACGGATAACTTTTGTGATTTACCCAAAGCTGAGATTACTTTTGTGATGGGCTCACCCCATCTAGTCGGCAATGCAATAGCCGGACGCTCATACAAGAGCATCTCTTCGGAAATGGCTGCTGCCCCTTCTGCTCCGGAGGCTCCGGTTGGCCTGGGAGAGCTTTGGGAGTACCGTTATGAAGGTCTTATTGAGCTAAGGGAAGGTGAATCCATAAGGCTTCCTCTGCTTAATGCATCTCTCAGGCTGGAGTCCATTTACTACTGGGATGGAGGGGAGGTGGTGCTGAAGCATGAATTCATGAATAGCCTGGATAGGCCGTTAGCTCCAGGCAGGGTTGAATGTTATAAGGACGGCTCATGGGTGGGTGAAGACGCTATGGATTGGGTAGCCATAGGCGCAGAAGGAGAGATTATCTCCCAGTATGCCCCCGACATTGAAATAGAAGAGAAAACCATCCGCAAAGAGGAGAAGCTTGAGCGAAGGATAGTGGAGAAGGAAGTTTCGGTGCAAAACCATAAGCAAGCCAAGATTTCCATCGAGGTTGTGCGGTATCTCCCCGGAAGGGCAAATCTTCTATCGGCTAGTCCCAAGCCTACCCAGGAGGGCAAGAAGTTGACCTGGACGCTGACCATAGGGCCGGGTGAGAGTCAGAATATCAGCTATCTGTATGAAGAAATCTTGAGACAAAAGAAAGATAAATGGTAGACACGAAGAGAAGCTTAGGGCTATGGTGCTTTGCCGATGGTTAAGCTTACTTAGGTCTAGGTTATTTACTCCCAGCCTGGGGATTTGAGCGATCTTGATTTCACTCCAAGACATACCTACCTGATTCTGTTCAGCAAGGCAGAGGCAGCTAAGCACAGAAGCGCAGTCCAAAAAGTATAACCATGTCATATGAAACCGATATTACTATCATCGGGGCGGGGGTTATAGGATTGGGAATAGCTGCACAGGTGGCAAATGGAAAAAGAGAGGTCTATGTGCTTGAGAAGAACGAAACGTTTGGACAGGAAACAAGCAGCAGGAATAGCGAAGTCATCCACGCTGGCATCTACTATCCCGAAGATTCATTGAAGGCAAGGATGTGTACAGAGGGAAATGCTATGCTTTATGAACTCTGTGAGAAGCATGGGATAGGATACAAAAGATTGGGGAAGATTATAGTAGCGGCTGATGAGACGGAGGTAAGCGATTTAGAAATGTTGTTGAGGAGAGGCAAAAGGAATGGTGTACTAGACCTAAGAATGCTGTCAACAAGAGAGCTGAAGGAAGTAGAGCCAAACGTGAAGGGAATTGCCGCCATCTTTTCACCATCGACAGGCATCCTGGATTCATATGCCTTGATGACATACTTCATCCAAAGAGCAAAGGATGGTGGAGCGGAGATAGCTTATAAATCAAGGGTCGTGGGGATAGAAAAAATAGGTGATGGGTACAGGGTTACGATGGAGGATGGTTTTTCCTTCACCACTTTGGTTTTGATAAACTCGGCAGGCCTCCACTCTGATGGGATAGCTGAGCTCGTTGGGATAGATGCAAGCAGGGCAGGCTATAAGTTACATTACGGCAAAGGAGAATACTTCAGTGTTGGTCATGGTAAGAACAGGCTGGTTAAGAGGTTGATATATCCGGTGCCCCCCAAAAGGGAGGATGTGGGAATTCATGTTACCTTAGACCTTGAAGGAAGGATGCGCCTTGGCCCCAATTTACGTTATGTGGATAGGATAGATTATGCAGTAGATGATTCACAAAGGCAGGCCTTCTACAATTCAGCGATAAGGCTTTTGCCTTTCCTAGAGTACAATGACCTGGAGCCGGAGATGGCAGGTATCAGGCCTCAGCTTCAGCAGCCAGGGGGAGATTTCAGGGATTTTGTAATCAGACACGAGTATGATAGAGGCTTGCCAGGATTTATAAACTTAATCGGCATAGACTCCCCCGGTTTAACAGCTTCCCCAGCAATAGCAAGGTATGTCGGAGGTATGGTGGATGAGATACTATTCTGCTAATAGACAATGGGTGATTGATATGGTCAAAAAGTGCTGAGGGGGAATATTTTCTACCGATTTATCCAGAGAATCTCCGCTCAGTCATGGTAGTGGGTAAAGATGGTTGCTCTATATATCTTGCGTTTTTTTTATGTCTATTACATTCTATATCGTTCGTCAATGGTGTGAATCGAATGGATTTACGATGCCATGACACATAGCATACGCTAAAGATAGAGAGGAAAGTGTGAAGTCTCGACAGACCCTGTTGTGACATGTTAGTTCAGCACACCTTTATAAAGGTCCATAGGGCCAACGAAAATATCTGTTCTTTAACTTTAGTTTTGGTTGTAATAGCAGTATAAATTAAAAGACAGGAAAGGAAGTAGCAGCCCGGAATAACTAAGGCTGAATATAATACTCCCCAAAAACT
>DFBE01000043.1 GCA_002367275.1 Dehalococcoidia bacterium UBA3088
ACATCCACAAAGGCAGGTCTGGTGGGAAGTCCAGGCATTGTTGACATGGCTCCACAAAGTGGGTAGAAGAAACCAGCCCCTACCGAGGCTCGAATGTCACGGACAGGAAGCTTGTAGTTCTTGGGCACACCTTTCCAGAGTGGGTCATGGGAAAGGGAAAGGTGGGTCTTTGCCATATTGACCGTCATCCAGCCGAAACCAAGGTCAGTATAAAGTTTCAGCTTATTCTGGGCATCAGGAGCAAAATCTACACCGTCGGCACCAAAAACCTTAGTGGCTATGGTCTCTATCTTATCTTTAATAGGCATATCATCAGGGAAGAGGAACTTCAGCTCATGAGGTTTTTCCACAGCCTTAAGAACCTCATCAGCTAGCTCCAGAGTTCCCTCACCTCCATTAGACCAGGATTCAGAAGTTGCCACACCGTCAGCACCAGCCTCAAGAGCTTTCCTGCGCACCAATTCTATTTCCTTATCAGTATCAGCGGTAAATCTATTAATGTTTACTACCACAGGAACACCATACATCTTACAAATTTCGATATTTCGAGCTAGGTTCTCACAACCTTTCTCCACTGCCGGAAGGTTCTCAGTCTCAGCAGCTTCCTTTACTTTGGCATAGGGCATCCCAGCGCGAAGAAGATAAGCGCCCCCATGTTCCTTAAGTGCCCTGACAGTGGCGACGACGACGGCACAATCTACCGTTAGCCCACTCTGACGGCACTTAACGTCAACCATTTTGGAAAAGCCACAGTCTACACCGAATCCATTCTCGGTGACTACATAGTCAGCCAGCTTCAGGGCCACCAGATCCGCGATTACCGAATTGTTGCCGTGGGCTACATTGGCGAAAGGAAAACCATGACAAAACATTGGATGACCCTCAGTGGATTGAACAAGGTTAGGATTGAGAGCATCCAGCAGCAGAGCAGTCATTGCCCCAGCTACACGGAGGTCTTCACAAGTTACTGCCTTACCATCATACGTATAACCAATGACCGTCCTTCTTAACCTCTTCCTTAAGTCTTTAAGTCCAGTGGTTAAAGCAAGGATAGCCGCTGTCTCAGTAGCTACAGTGATATCCCAATGCGCCAGCCTGGGATAGCCATTAGCTACACCACCAAGACCGATAAGAACATCCCTTAAGGCTCGACATTCCACATCTTCACAATAACTCCATGTAATATTTAGAGGGTCGATATTTAGAGGATTCCTATGGGTGTCGCCGACAGTTTTCCCATGAAGGATGCTGGCATCTATGGCGGCAGCACAAAGATTCTGGGCAGTCTCCACAGCATGGATGTCTCCGGTGAAGTGGAGATTGATATCCTCCATAGGCAAGCCTTGGGAATAACCACCTCCAGCCGCCCCTCCTTTTATGCCAAATGTTGGTCCTTTAGATGGCTCACGGAAAGTATTGATAATATTTTTGCCTCGTAGCTTTAAAGCCTGACCTAAGCCAAAGGCACTTACTGTTTTTCCTTCTCCCAGTGGTGTGGGAGTAATGGCGGTTACACAGATCATCTTGCCATTGGGCTTATCCTTTAACCTATTCAAAAGCTTAGCATAATCAACCTTAGCTATATACTTCCCATGAAGCATAAGTTCCTCATCCAAAACCCCAGCATCTTTGGCTACCTCTGTAATGGGTCTTAGCTCAGCCTCCTGAGCGATTTCGATATCCGAGGGAACTGGATATCTCTTTTTTACTGGCATTACTTTATCCTCCTTTTACTTTTATTTTTATTTTACGCCAGACTGCATTTCCGCAGCCTGGACAGTATTTACCAGAAGCATAGTGACTAACATTGGTCCTACTCCCCCTGGGACTGGAGTTATGGCTTCTGCCTTCTCCTTTACCGCTTCAAAATCTACATCGCCGACTGTTTTCCTTTTCTTGGTGACAGGGTCTTCCAGCCAATTTGAGCCAAAGTCCATTACCACCGCTCCCTCCTTTACCATGTCTGCAGTGATGAACTTAGGCTGGTTCACGGAGACAATGAGTATATCCGCTCGGCGAGTATAAGAAGCAAGTTCGGGAGTTGTGGGATAACAGAGAGTCACATTCGCCTTCGCCTTTTCCTTATCCTGAACCAAAAGAGATGCCAAAGGCTTTCCCACCATGTTGTCTACATTTACGATCACCACTTCCTTATCCTTGGGGTCATACCCATATCTTGTGAGCATCTCATGAATGGCAATGACCACGGCAGGGAAGAATGTAGACTGTCCCAGCCAAGCCTTTCCTACGCTTAAGGGGTGGAAGCCATCAACATCCTTTTCAGGCAAAATTGCAGCTAAAGCTTTCTCTTCCAATAGATGCTTTGGTAAGGGAAGCTGGATGAATATCCCATGGATTTTGGGGTCTTGATTAAGTCTCCCGATGTTGTTTAAAAGCTCTTCTTCCGTAACATTTTCAGGCAGCCTTATAACCTCTTCCTTGATGCCTACTTCCTCACAAGCCTTACTTTTAAGCCCGACATAAGTAACCGAGCCTGGGTCTTCACCTACAAGAATGCCACCAAGTCCCGGGGTTACCCCCTTCTCTTTAAGTTTGCTTGCCCTCTCTTTAAGCTCCCCCCTGATTTCACTTGAAAGTTTCCTTCCATCAAGTATTGTAGTTGCCATAGTCTCACCTCTTTAGCTTTTAGTAATTTCCTCCGCAGCTTTAATTGTATTTGCCATCAGCATAGTGGTTGTCACTGGACCAGTTCCTCCAGGAACAGGGGTTATTGCCCCGGCTTTGTCTTTTACCGCATCAAAATCCACATCTCCCACCAACTTAAATTTCCCAGTTTCAGGATCTTTTATTTGGTTCACTCCCACATCAATTACCACAGTCCCTTCTTTCACCATATCAGCGGTTATCGCTTTGGCTTTCCCCATAGCGGCGACAAGAATATCTGCCTGTTTGGTTATCGCAGGAAGATCTTTTGTTCCCGTGTGGCAGACAGTGACAGTAGCATTAGCTCCTGTTTGCTTTTGCACCAAGATACCCATAAGAGGCTTCCCTACAATATTGCTCCTTCCACAGATAACTACATGTTTTTTCTCCGGTGGGTTGCCACTGCGGACCAGAAGCTGCTGCACTCCAGAAGGGGTGGAAGGCAAGAATGTCTCCTCCCCTAGCAGAAGCTTCCCAGTATTTACCGGATTGGTTCCATCAACATCCTTCTCAGGGGAGATGGCACTTTCTGCTCTAAGAGTATTGAGGTGTTTAGGTAAAGGAAGCTGCAGAATAATGCCATGGCATTTAGGATCCTTATTGAGCTCCTCAATTTTTTTCTCAAGTTCCTCTTGAGTGACATTCTCAGGAAGCTTAGCCGTTTCGGTAAATATGCCCAAAGCCTCACAGCCCTTAGCAATGCCGCGAAGATAAGATAAAGAACCAGGATCTTCCCCAACCAGAATTGCTATAAGCCCGGGGGTTACTCCTTTACCCTTTAGCTTCTCTACTCTTTGCTTCAGCTCCTCCCGAATATCAGCGGATATCTTCCTTCCATCAATTATCTCTGCTGGCATTTCTTAACTCCTTTCAATTATTTTTTGAGCAGGCAATAA